>CADACC010000005.1 GCA_902786275.1 uncultured Erysipelotrichaceae bacterium
AAATACACAAAAGTATGCCAGCCAATTTGGATATGCCACACATTTGCAAGTTTGTGTCATTAAGCAACCCTTATGGGAATTGAAGTCTTTATTTTGTGTATTTCGTGTGATTTGTGGTGATGTGAGTTTGCCCTTTAAAATCAATGCTTTAAGTTATGTATATAAAGGGGGGTCTAAAAAAACTTATTTTTTTGTTTTTTTTCAAGGGTCATTTTTTATGAAAAACTATTATTTTATGCCACATAGAACTTAAATACACAAAGTAAATACACATTATAAATTATATATTATACTCTATAATTTCACATCCTCTCTCTTGTGCTAATCTTTTTAATTGAGTTTGTATTTTACTAGTTGTCGTACTATATTTGTGTGTATTGATATGTAATTTGCCATCTTCCCAAAATGCTATAATTGTATTATAATTTATTAATTCTAGTCCATTTGTTTTAAGGGTTTGTCCTTTGTAAACATAAACACCATTAACAATATCTCTTGTTGGTGTGTGTCCTGCTCTCTTGTCTAAAAATTGTAATATAACTTTTTCATTACTCATAAAATATACCTTCTTTCTTATTATTCAAAACTTATTGTTATTTCTTGTACTTGTTTTAATATGCTTTCTTGATTAAGTACTTGTTTTAATATCTTTATTATTTTATTGATTATGTCATCACTTGCAAATAATATCTCTATTATAAGAGTGTTTTCTTGTGTGATATCGCCATTGTCGTGCTTATAAAGTCCTTTGCCTTGATAGATAGTATAACCACTTAGTCCATTATTAAGTAAAGTGTTTTCTACTATCTTATATGCTTCTATGCTATCAATTTTTTGAATTTTTGTGTCTTTGTCATTTAATCCTACATTTAAAATATACTTTTTTTCCATTTCTAAAAATCTTCCTTTCTAATTATTATTGATTATGTCTAATATAGCAAGTAAATTGTCTTTGAAATCTTGTAAAGTTGGTTGTTTATTCATTTTATCATCCCTTTCTTAAAGTCCATAATAGACTTTATTAAGCATACTATAAACGAATTATAATATGCTTTAAAAACCTATTATTTTTTCCTTTCCCTATTGCCCTCGTTCATTTGATACTATTTTTTGTTGTGCCTTAATTACCTAGACGAACCATTACATTTCACTATCTAGGACAAGTCATTATCTTATAAGGTTGTAGTGTATGATGTTTTTGATAATGTTGCTCTTTTAGGTATGCCCACAAGTACTTGTATTGATAGGGTGTTTACTTGTGCCTTTATGCATATCTTTTCGGCAAGTATCCAGCAAATAATTAAATTGTCAAAGAGTGATAACACTGTTAGGATTTATTTCATACCTATTGTAGTAAAGTGTTATTGTTATGCTTTTTTTACTTAGCAAGTTTATAAATTATATTTGTTAGAAAAGTCTTTTTCGCTTTTCTTGATATAAGTATATCATATAATTTATATCTTGTCAAGTACTTTTTTTAATTTTTTTAATTTTTTTTTTCTTAGTTTCTTTTTTTCTTTTTGTGATTTAATTGTAACACACAATTTTTTAAATGTCAAGTACTTTTTTTAATTTTTTTAATTTTTTTTTCTATTGTCTTTTTTGTGTGTGCTTTTCTCAGTTGCAAATTAATTGTAGCATATAATTTTTTTAAAGTCAAGTACTTTTTTTAATTTTTTTTTAATTTTTTTCTTTTTTCTTTTTTCCTTTCCTTATTATATAGGAATTAATTTTTTTGTGTTTTGTTTGTGTTTTGTTCGTGTTTTATCTAGTGATTACAAACATACGAATATTTTTTTGGCGAACTTTTTTTCGTTGGAATTTTTTTCTTATTTTTTTGGGGGGTGTGTTTTTTTGGCGAACTAAAAGCGAACAGGGGGAAGGTAAGAGTATGCGGGCGGGGGAGCGGGGAGATATTATTAAGAACGCACTTATTCCTCCTCTCCACACACAAATAGCCCCCCCTATATAAACCCAAACAAATGTTCACACCCCCACCCCCTATTTTTCTACCATATTACCTCCCCTAATCTATACATAACCCCAAAAATATGTTATAATTATATTGGTGATAATAAATATGAAAGACGTTACTCAAAAACTTATCCACGATTTCCAAATCTTAGAACTTGGCTATGACTTTATGGGTTACCAACCCCAATCCAAAGACCTCTTAACCTACCACCACTTGCTAATCCCCAGACGTTACGGAGGACCATACTCATATCAAAATGGAGTTATCCTCTATACCACCCCTCATTCTTACTTACACGTCATTGAATCAATCTCCCCAGAGCACTTCCACTACCTAACAGCAGAAATGTTTGATATGAAATGTTCCCAAACCCTTTCCCCATCCTCACTCCATAATATAGACCAGATTCTCACAGACTTTGAAGCCCGTTACTCAGACCACCGCACCTCAAAGAACAAAGTTTTAATTAAACAACCCTATTTGAACCGAAGACATTTTTAACCCTCTCCCTCCTCCCTTAACTTTCGTACCACAACACCCCACTTTGTTGTACAAAAGTAAATCCCCTTCCCCTTGACAAACTCTCCTGCCTATGATATAATACTTTTACATTTAACTTGTAGAGCGGAAACTTTCGAAGCCCGTCTCCCGAGATTGGTTGGAGGACGGATTTGGCAGATTTTAGGAAATAAATCCGAGGCTCACACTTAATTATTCTCCATCGGAGAGTAATTTAAGCGGGATGCTGAAGTCAAGATAGGACGCTTTCTTGAAGTGCTGCATAAAAAAACACATAAAACGCACGGGTTGCTCCGTAAACGACTATGTGATTTTTTATACCTTGACAACAACACCTACATATGCTATACTTATATATGTGATGTGTTTCTTCATTCACATCATCAATAATCACAAATCAACTTTATACCCCCTGTCAGGACAATGTTCATCTTGACAGGTCTTTTGTTTTGTGGTATATTCATCCTAGAGGTGCATAATATGTTCATATTAGGTTTATTTATTGGTTTTTTAATCGGAGCATTTATGATGGCATCTTTCGTTTGCTCTAAAAATGATAATCATTAATATAGGTTTGGTGTAGTGATAACACATCGGTCTCCAAAACCGAGGACAGTGGTTTGATTCCATTAACCTGTGCCATATTGCAGATTGGTGAAGCGGTAACACAGATGACTTTGACTCATTTATTCAGTGGTTCGAATCCATTATCTGCAACCATAGTAGAGTAGTTCAACGGTTAGAGCACTCGGCTTATATCCGAGGAGTTGTGGGTTCAAATCCTACCTCTACTACCATTATTATGTACCCCTAGCCAAAAGGTAAGGCAGAGGACTGCAACTCCTCGATTACAGGTTCGACTCCTGTGAGGTACTCCAAATTTAAGATAATTCCGAAGACGTAAATACCTTCTTTATAACCCCTCTATCTTGTCGCTGTTTTCCCGACAACTCCTTTCTAAGAGGGGCTTTTTTATTTTATCTTTTTCCAGTTTATTCCAGTTTTTTCTAGTTTTCTCATTTTTCTTGCACAAACACATATTCTATGATATAATTATGGTGTAAACAAATACACAAAACACCTAAAAGAGGAGGATAAATCTTATGTTGACAATTAAAGAAAGACAATTTATTTCTAACTATATACAAACTTTGAACGATAGAAAAGCACAAAAAGATGCTGGTTTTACACATTATGACCCAGATTTAATTCATAAACCAGACGTAGCACGTGCCATCTCAGAAAAACTAGAACAACATTTCGCTACATTGGACATTACAGATGAGTATATCTTAGCAAATATCAAAGAAGTTGCTGAATCAGCCTCTAGACCTGTACCTCGTTCAAAAATAGACAAAGATGGTAATCAGATTTACTATTATAGCGAGGATGGTAAACCTATATTTGATAGAGATTACGGCTCTCAACTAAAAGCCCTAGAACTTTTAGGACGTTATAGAGCACTATTTACTGATAAACAAGAAGTAGATGTAACAACCGACTTCGAGAAATACATTTCTGACGTGTCATCAGAGAGCGAGTGGTAATATCAAAAAGTATATTGTTTACTGCCATATATTTCCTAATGGGAAAAGATATGTTGGTATTACTTCACAAAAACCATCGGAAAGATGGAGAAATGGTCGAGGATATAAAGGTTCTACTGCTGTTTATAGAGCCATCAATAAATATGGATGGGAAAATATAGAACATAGAATTTTATTTACGGATTTAAGTAAATCTGAAGCCGAAAAAACAGAAATAAGACTGATTAAAGAATGGAACACGTTATCGCCTAATGGTTATAATTTATGTAAAGGTGGTAATTTAGTTACAGGACACAAAGTGTCAGAGAAAACCAAAAAACATTTGCGAGACCTCAATAAGGGTAAGAAATACTCTAAAGAAGTCAAAAAGAAACAAACCATCGCTCATACTGAGAAAATCGTTTGCTTGGAAACAGGTAAAATTTATGATGGATGTAGAGAAGCAGCACGATTAACAGGAGGAGATAAAGATGGTATTCGTCTATGTATAAAAGGTGTATATAAACAAACTCACGGAACACACTGGGTTAAACTAGACGATTTGATTAAAGGAGGTGATTTGTCGTGTCTCAAGAAAAACAACGTATAAACATTAAAAAATATATCGAGAATTTCGTTAAAATTCGTAATAAAAATTCAGATATAGTACCTTTGGTCTTGAATAAACCTCAACAAAAACTATATGACGTAATACGCACCCAGAAAGAACAAGGTAAACCAGTGCGTATTATTATTTTGAAGGCACGACAACGGTGCAAATGGGGTTCTCAACAGTTACAGGAGGACTAATTCTGTCTCAGACAGCCACACATAAAAATAAACAGGCTGCTATCGTTGCTCACCAAGAGGACTCAACAACTAACTTATTTAATATGTATAAGTTGATGTACGAGAACTTACCTGATGCCCTAAAACCATCACAAAAAGCATCAAATGCTAAGGAGTTAGTATTTAACAATAAATCTAACACGGGTTTGAACTCCAGAATACGTTGTATGACGGCTGGAACAGGTGGAGTAGGACGTTCGTTCACTATTAACTACTTACACATTTCAGAGTTAGCCTTCTGGAAGGGCGATGTAAAAGAAACAATGCTTGGTTTGATGCAGGCAGTACCCAATACACCTGATAGTATGGTCATAATCGAGTCTACTGCCAACGGTTATGAAGAATATCAAGAAAGATGGGAGGCTGCTGTTAAAGGTGAGTCAGATTTCTACCCACTATTCGTAGGATGGAATGAACTATCAGAGTATCAGATGCCGTACAGTGGTTTCGAGTTGACAGAAGAAGAAAAAGAACTTCAGAAAACTTACCACCTATCACTAGACCAGTTAGAATGGCGTAGATGGTGTATCAAGAATAACTGTGGTGGAGATATATCACTATTTAAACAGGAGTATCCAATATGTCCAGAAGAAGCGTTCTTGACAACAGGTAACTGTGTGTTCGACCAAGAGAAGATAATGGAGAGACTCAAAAATATTCCTGAACCACTATATACAGGTTACTTCTCATACGACTATGATGATACACGTGCTGGTAAAGATAAACTTCAGAATCCAGTATTCAACAAAACTGATAGAGGATATATAAGGATATATAAAGAACCTAAAGAAGGTCGTACATATACTTTATCAGGAGATACAGCAGGAGATACACAAGGAGACTATTTTGCAGCCCACGTTATTGATAATACAACTTGTGAGGAGGTAGCAGTGTACCACAATATGACAGACGAAACATTGTTCGCTAGACAGATGATATGTTTAGGGTATATGTATAACACAGCATTGATAGCGATAGAGGCTAACTTCTCGACATATCCGAACAAAGAGATAGCGAGGTTAGAGTATCCTAATATATATGTTCGTGATAGAGAAGATGACTATCGTGGTGGAATTTACTCAGCATACGGGTTCAAGACAACTCAGATTACAAGACCACTATTAATATCTTCATTAGTTGATATAATAAGAGACCACTGTGAGTGTATAAACGATAGGTTGACTTTACACGAGTGTTTGACGTTCATAACAAATGAACACGGACGTAAAGAAGCGATGCAGGGTAAGCACGATGACTTAGTTATGAGTTTGGGTATAGGTTACTATGTAAGAAATTCACATTATTTCCAAGTAGCGTACACACAACCTGAACTAAAGAAATTATTTAAGTGGAGTGAAGATTTAAAACAAGATTATTATAAAGCAGATAAAGAAACTAGAAGAAGAATGGAGGAGAAATATGGACGAGTTAATTAGATGGCAGGAGAAATATCAAGAAGCACACGATAACTATGCTGGTATTCTTGCCAACGGAAAAGATAACGAGTTAGCATATGAAGGAAAGAGAAAAATAAAAAGTCCAGATGGTACTGATGCAGAAAAACAAGGTTCGGTATCTCGTAAAATGTGCTTTGAATTAACTGAAACTCAAGCAGATATATCAATTCCTATGCCTAGAGTTATCTCTAAAAGAGGTAACGAAGATAGAGCCATAATGATAGAGAATGTCTTGAGAACTGAATTAGATGCTATGAATATGGAGGAGATGGTTGATGAACAAGCCAGATTAACTCCTATATGGGGTGGCTCAATATTTATGGCTGAATGGGATAATACTTATAGAGATTCATTCGGTGTAGGTAGATTAACAATTAAAAACTTACATCCATCTCAAGTAATACCTCAACCAGGTGTATATAAACTTGATGAAATGGACTACTTATTCATTACTTTTGAACAAACTAAAGACTATATTAAAAGAACATATGGTGTTGAGGTTGAGGAAGAAGGAGACCAGAACCAAGATGGTGAGGTCTATGAACATATGAGAACACACGTTTACTGTTATTATAGAAACGATGATGGACACATAGGACTAATCAGTTGGGTAGGTAATACTAAGGTTCAAGACTATGAAGATTACTTCGCACGTAAACAAGAAGTTTGTGAGAAGTGTGGAGCAGTAAAAGACCCATTTGAAGACGAATGTATCGAATGTGGTGGTAAGAAATTTAGAACTGAAAATAAAAAGTATGAGAAAATTACTTATGATGTTCAGATTACAGACCCAATGACAGGAACACCTACGATAGTTCAGAAAACAGCCGAGGTTAAATATTATGTACCTAAAGTTTATCCGATAGTAATTCATAAAAATGTTGGTGATATTAAGAGTTTCTTAGGTCGTTCAGATATTGACTTTATTAAAGACCAACAAAACGATATGAATATTTATATGAACAAGATTAGGGAAAAACTTTTAAAAGGTGGCTCATATATGACACTTCCAGATGGTGTTGATGTTGAAGCCTCTGATGAAGAATTAAAAATTGTTAGATTAAAAGACCCTGCTCAAAAGAGTATGATAGATGTAACTACTGTTCAACCTAATATAGCAACAGACCTTGAGATACTTAATTTTAACTATCAGATAGGTAGACAAACACTAGGTATTACTGATAGTTATCAAGGACGTGAAGATAGAACTGCCACATCAGGTAAGGCTAAACAAATTGCCGTTGAACAAAGTGCTGGTAGACTTAAATCTAAACAAACAATGAAGGATGCTGCATTTGCTGATTTATATAAATTAATGTTCCAGTTCTTACTGGCATACACTGATGAGAAAAGACCATATATTCAAGAAGATAGCGATGGTAAATTAGAATATAAATGGTTTGATAAGAGATTCTTTGTTGAAGAAGATGATAAAGGCGAACTATTTTACGATGATGAGTTTGTATTTAGTGTTGATGTATCAGGAACACTTGCTAATGATAGACAAGCGATGTGGCAGGAAACTCGTAGCAACTTTGAAAGTGGTGCTTACGGAGACCCTACACAACTTGATACACTTGAGATGTACTGGACAACAATGAATAAACTTCATTATCCTTGTGCTCCAGATGCTCTTAAATTAATTGCTCAAAGAAAACAAGAACAATATCAAATGATGCTACAACAACAAGCACAAGAAACTGCTATTCAAGCGATGAATGATGCTCAGACTAAGAGATTGTTAGCCGAGAATATTGACCAACAAAATCAACTAAATAGACAACAAAATGAACTTAAACAAATAAAAAGTCAAACTAAAGCACCTGTGACTAGTAAAAAGGAGGAAGAATAATGTTAAGAATAGATTCTGATGATAATACAACAATTCACTTGACTAGAGGGGATAGAGGAACATTTAGAGTGTATTTAAAGGATAGTAAAACTCATCAAAAATACACTTTCCCTGCTGGGTGCTTTGTTGAGTTTGTTATTAAAAATAAAAAAGGGTATACTGGAGAAGATTTACTTAGAAAAAGAATATATTTAGGTGAAGATACTACTGATATTGAGTTCACTTTAACAGAAGAAGATACAAAAATAGGTGAAATGATTGATAAAAAAACAAAATATTGGTATAATATAGTTGTAAATAACGACCTAACTATTGTAGGTAGTGATGAAAATGGAGAAAAAATATTAATTCTTTATCCTGAAGCAGGAGAGAATAATAAATAATAAGGAGATGAAAATATATGAATGATAACAATAATACAGAAAGTGTATTATATGCTGTAGGTACTAGAGGATATAGTGCTTACGAAGTTGCTGTTCAAAATGGTTTCGTAGGAACAGAACAAGAATGGTTGGATAGTTTAGTTGGACCAGAAGGACCTCAAGGTCAACCGTTCGATGAATTAACACCTGAACAAAAGGCTGAAATAACAGGACCAGAAGGTAAAAGTGCATATGAAGTAGCAGTTGAAGAAGGATTTGAAGGAACAGAAGAAGATTTTGTTAATAGTTACATTAATGCAGACAATTATTATAATAAAACTTATATAGATGAGAATTTGAATAATATTTCTTCTAAAATAACTAGAGAAGAAAACGAAAGAAAGACTAGTGATAATAATCTTCAATCTCAAATAAATGGACTAGAAAATGGTACTCCTTTACCTGCTTCGTCAACATCTGAAATGACAAATACAAGTAGAATATATGTAAATACTACTGATGGATATTGCTATTATTACAATGGAAATAATTGGGTACAAGGTTGGATTTATCAATCTTCTATAAATCAAGAAGTAATAGATGCCAGAGAAAACTTTAATGGTGTATCTTATAAAAACCTAAAAGACCATTTGAATACACAATTTAGTTCTTTATATAATGATAATATGTTTAAAATAACATATGAAGATTTACAATGGAGAAATAGTTATATAAATGAACAAGGAAGTTATTCTAATGTTCACGATTATTTATTAACAACAGGAGTTGCATTATATGCTAAAAAAGGCAGTTCAATAAAAATTGGTTCTGATTATGTATTTAGAGTATATCGTTATACTAATAATAGGGCAGCAGATACAAGTAATTTTATAGATAGAACAGAGCAAATAAAAGAATATGTATTTACTGAAGATAGTTATTTCAGGATTATGTGTTTAAAAGGTATGACAGCCGAAGATGATTTATGGACTAATGGTGAAATTAATGAACTTGGTCAAGATTTAATTTCTTCTTTGGAATTAAATATTTATATTGTCGGTAACGAATTAAAAGAATTTAAAAAAACGATAAATCCATTCTTTTATATTGGTAATTTATCAAATACTAATGGCGGTGTTAATTGGACTAATGTAACTAGATTAATTTCTGGATTATATAAAATTAATAAATGTATAATAATAAATAATAGTTCTTTATATAGTTTTACTGTTGGAATGTATGATAAAAATAAGAATTATTTGGGTTATAAAGACTTTAACGATAATTTATATTTTTATAACATAGATAATGTTAATGTTCGTTATATTAGAGTAGGAATTAGGAACTATCCAAATAGTTATTTTGATTTTTCTACTTTAACCCAAGAAGAAATAGACGATATATCCAACAAGATAACAATATATACTAATGATATTGATTATACAGATATAATAAGCGATAATTTATCAAATAATTTCTTAGGAGAAAACATTATAACTCAAAAGTATATACCTAAAAACTTAATAAAAGAAAGAGAAATTAAATTGGATACATTTGATATTGTAAATTCATCATCTTTTACTCACGATACTAATGTCGCAACTCAAGGATTAACTAGTGACAAAAAAAGATATTTATATGTGACAATTGACAATGATGACACAAATCCTTGTGGTTTATTGAAATATGATTTGTTGAAAGATGAAATAGTAAATCATATTTATGAAACAAATTATGGTCACGGTAATGGAATAACTTACATTGAAAACAAAAAGGAACTATGGATTGCATCGTTCAATTATGATTCTTTAACAGATTTGTCGAGAATCAGTAAGGTTGATTCAGATACATTAGAATTTAAAGAACATATTGATTTACAAGAAATGCTAGATACCTACTTTGAAAATGTTTTCGAAGAAGTAAATGGAATAGGTGCTTTGACATACAATAGTATTCACAATAATGTAGTATATTTAATTAGGTCATCTACGGGTAAAGATGCTGCACAACATAGAGCATTATTAATATGTGATATAAATAATAACCCTATTAAACACGTACTTATTGATAATGTATTTGCAGGCGGTATCGAAAGTGATTCAAATTATATTTATGTTAATAGACCTGCTAATTCATATATTGATGTTTATGATTGGAATCTAAATTATGTTGAAAAAATAACTTATAATATGCCTGGAGAATCAGAAGGTTTAGTTATAATGGATAAAAATATATATTCAAATGCAAATATTGGAAACGGAGAAATTGCTTTATATAAATTAAAAGCAACCGATTATGAGTTTATAGACTAATATAATTAAAAGGAGGAAAGAATATGGAATTTATAACTTTAGATATGTTATTATCTTTGGCTGGATGTGTTATGATAGTTGCAATAGTTACAGAGGCATTGAAAAAGTATTTTGCTAATATCAATGCCTTGTGGCTTAACTTCATTTGTTCACTAATTATAGGTATTTTAAGAATATTTGTTGTAAATGATTTCACAGCAAATGGTATTATAACAGGTATCTTAAATATATTTGTAATTATGTTAGCAGCAGGTGGAGGATATGATACGGTTAAATCTATTTTAAAGGGGAGTGAATAATGTGGAAGATATTAATATTATGAAACCAACTGAAGAAGTAAAAGAAGAAGATTATAAGGAGGAAGTGTAATGGCAAGACCTTGTAGAGTATTGGAACCTCTTAGATGTGAAATAACTCAAGATTATAAAGCAGGTGTTCATAATGGTATTGACCTTGTTGGACCAGGATATACTCTTGCTTGGGAAATAGCCCATAGCGATGGTGTAGTAGTTGCAACAAGAAACGACTGTAATTGGTTTGAAAACGGTTCTTATGGTAACTATGTTAAAGTTAGACACGATAATGGCTATTATACTTTATATGCTCACGGTGCTTATAATACAGTTCAAGTAAGTGTAGGACAAAGAGTTAAACGTGGTCAAAGACTTATGTATATGGGAAATACTGGAATGAGTTATGGTGGTCATCTTCATTGGGAAGTCAGAACACCTAATGATACAAGAATAGACCCAACTCCTTATCTTGATGCAGATTTGCCTAATAGTGGACCAAATAAAGAAGTTAATGTTTATTATCAAGTTAAAACAGAAAGAGATGGATGGCTTCCCGTTGTTAAGAATTTAGAAGATTATGCTGGCTGGGCTGGAAGTCCAATAATTAATGTTGCTTTGAGAGTTGATAAAGGTTCTGTTTGGTATCAAGTTCATATCAAAGAACAAAAAGATGATGAAGGCAACGTAATAGTTAAAGGTAGATGGCTAGGAAAAGTAACTGGATGTGATATTAACGATTATTATAATGGTTATGCTGGAAATGATAAAAATCCTATTGATGCGATTAGAATATACTATAATACACCAAGTGATATTAGACCATTCAAAAAGGCAAAATATAGAGTAAACAATTATCCTTATGTTTATGATACAGAACCTTGTTCAAACGGTGATGATTTCGCTGGAGAATATGGTGTTGATGCAACAGAATTAAGGGTAACTATTGAATAGGTGATACTATGACAGAAACTATAATTAAAACAGGAATTTCTTTCTTGGTAACAGGTGCTCTAGGATATTTAATTGGGCAATTGAAAAATTACAAAAAGAAATTAAAAGATAAAGAAGAAGAACACGCATTAATAAAAGAGGGGTTGATGACTTTGTTTCAAACTAATATGACTAACACATTTTATGCTTATGATAAATTGGGAGATGTTCCAGACTATGTTTATCAAAGCTGGTGTAATAGTTTAAACATCTATGAAAAATTTGGTGGGGATGGATATATTCATACTTTAGATGCTAAAATGAAACAAAAGCATTTTACTAAAACAGATATATTAAAAGTGGAGGATTGAGGATATGAAAAATAAAGATTTAGCAAGTCAAATAATTTGTAGACAATTTTGGATAATTATTATCTTAATTGTTGGATTGATTATAAGTAATGGTATTTGGATTTGGTATATTAATCAATTTGATTTTAATAGTGAAACAACAACTTTAGATGGAAACGGTGTAAATAACTATATAGGAAATAACGGAGATATAACAAATGGCGATTAAAGTTCAAAAAGTATCTGTTACACATAGACCTAAAACAACAAAAGAATTAAAAGGTAGAGGTACTACATCAAGAAGAACTGCAACAAGAAGGAATGCAAATGTTAAATCCAAAAGGGTTGCAACTAGAATCAAGTAAAAAACATTGGGATTTCCAATTTACCGATAACGAATACGATTATTTTATGAAGAATGCAAGACTTACTAAGATTGAAAAACAAGTTCTTGAACTAAGAAGACAAGAAGAAACAATAACAGCAATTGCTTATAAATTAGGAACTTGTGAAAGTAATGTAAATAAAATAATTAGAAAAATTAAAAATAAAATTATCCGTTGTGTAGTATTTGGATAATTATAGTTTCAGAGTAGAAACATTATAGGTTTCTACTCTTTTTTTATGTCATAATTAATACAGAAAGGAGAGAAATATACAAAGAGTAATGTGATATAGGTATATATTCTCTCTTTTTGCTTTAGGAAGGAGAATGAAAATGAAAATAGAAGATTTATTTGAAGATAACATATCGTGTGATGATATTTGGATTATTTCTTTGATATTGTTAGCACTGTTTAATAACGATAAAAAAGCAGATACGATTATAAATGTATATATAAATGGAGATAAAGTAGGTGAATAATATGTATAACAATCCTTATATGAATTATCAACAAAATTATAATCAACAAAGTATGAATGATAGAATTGATAATCAAATAGCACAATTACAACAAATGAAGGAACAAATGAAACATCAACAGCCCACAAGTATTAATCAAACTTTTCAATTAGCACCTCAACAAAGTGGAATGAGATATGCTAACTCGCTTGATGATGTTAATAAGGAAATGGTATATGCTGATACACCATTCTTTAGTAAGGATATGTCGGTTGTATGGATTAAAAATAACAAGAATGAGATTAGAACATACGAGTTAAATGAAATAGTGCCAAAAGATGCTAAAGATATGCAAATAGAATATTTACAGGCTCAAATACAAGAGTTGAAAGGAATGATAAAGAATGATGCAAATGTTTCAAATGTTAATGCAAAACAAAATGCAACAAATACCGAAGCAGATGATGGGGCAACTGGAACAACAGTTAAAAAGAGCAAATCCTCAAATGTTTCAAAAGTATCAGGAAGCCAAGAAGAATAACAATCCAAATGACTTACTAAATGAAACAGTAAATGGTTTTAACCCTCAACAAAGACAACAATGGGATTCAATGATGGGAATGTTTAATAACGGTATTAACTCTAAATAGAGTTGATATATAAAATTGAAGAAAGGAGAGATAAAATGAACGGTTCACAAGGAATAACTCCGACTATTGAATTAGCAACTACAAACGGAAACGGATATCCATATCCAGTATATCCTATGGGTAACGGATTTGGAAATAACGGTTTCTTAGGTGGAGACGGAATTTGGGCTATCTTACTATTCGCATTACTATTTGGTAATGGTGGATGGGGTAATGGTGGATTTGGATTCGGTGGTAATGCTTTTGATAATGGCTATGCTTGGTTAAGCAATGGTCAAAAAGAAATAATGCAAAACACTAACAACGGATTTGACACATTACATTTGAGTAACCAAATTGAAGGTGTTAGAGATGGTGTATATGGACTATCTAACCAAATGTGTAACAGCACAAGTGATGTCATAATGGCATTGAATAGTGGTTTTGCAAATGCTGAAACAAGTGAAAATGCTAGACAAATTGCTAATATGAATCAAGCATTCAATAGTCAAATTTCTACACTTCAAGGATTTAATGGTTTACAAAAATCATTAGATAATTGTTGTTGTGAAAACAGACTTGGTATTGCCAACTTAGGTTCTGATATTGCTCGTGAGGCTTGTGCTACAAGAACTAACGATACTCAAAACACTCAATCTATACTTAACGTAATTAATGGTGGAATTCAGTCTATAAAAGATGAAATTTTCAGAGATAGAATTGATGAAAAAGATTCAAAGATAGCAGACCTTCAAAGACAATTATCTATGGCTGATTTAAAAGCAAGTCAAACTGCTCAAAACGCATTTATTTCAAATTCATTAAATAATGAAATTGATTTGATGTACAATCGTCTAGTTAATTGCCCTATTCCATCAACACCAGTCTACGGAAGAACTCCAATATTCACTTGCAACGGTGGATGTGGATGTGGTTTAAATACTACAAGTCAATTTATTTAATAGCATAGAGTAGAATACTACATACTCGATTACGAGAACTTGCTAACAATTTCCCTTTATAGGGAAAACGAGAGATAGGCATAGTTCTATCTCTTATTTTTATTAAAAATGCACAATAATTGTGAAAATAATGTGTTTTTAACAACACAAATGCACAACAAAATACATTCTATTGTGCAAAAATGAAAGGAGAACGATAAAATATGATACAAAGCGTACAAGAACTTCCATTAGTATTATCTACAAATACAAGCGATATTACTTTTTCTAACGATGAATTAAGGACTAGAAGTGCAACTTGTCAAGGTTGGTTAAATCACACTGAAGGAACTGCACAATACACTATTCTAGGAAACGGAAACTGTTGTCAACCAAGTGTTTATGAAGTTACATTCAATGCCAATGTTACTGGTGCTGAAGCAGGACCAATTGAAATTGGATTAAAAGAAAACGGAACACCTGTTGTTGGTGCAAGTGCTAACGAGGTGGTAGTTGTAGATGAATATCAAAACATTTCATTTACTAAGTTAATAAGACTATGCCCTAGAGAGAATGTAACATTAACTATCGGTTCTATTCCAGCAGTTAGTGGTGTAGTACCAGCAGTTGAAACGGTTGCTCCAACAGTTAAAAATGCTAACCTTATCATTAGAAAGATAGTATAATGAAAAGCAATACTGTTGATAATGTGTCTTTGTTTTTACAAGCATTGAGTTTACAAATATTATTTCAAGATTATAACAACACTGATTTAATGCAAGAATTACAAAAACAAGACAAACAATATTTCGAGAAGATTATTAAAAATCAAGAAGAAATATTAACTCTTTTAAGAAAGGAGGAAAAGTAATGGACGAAAAAGAAAAAGAATTAAATAAGAAACTTAAAGAAGATATACACGCATTGAAAGAAAAAATATCTACTGATGGTATTCAATCAGGAAATAACCTTGAACACCTATATAAATTGGTAGATATTGAAAAAGATTTATGTGAAATAGAAAAAGGAGGAGAAAGTATGAACGGATACGGAAGATATGATTATAATGACTACGGAAACTATAATGACTACGGTAGAGGTGGATACGGTAGAGATGAATATGGTCGTGATGAATATGGTAGAAGAAGTAGAGATAGTCGTGGAAGATACACTGAAGGTTATGGACATTTAGATAGAATGTATAGCGAATATGGTCGTTATGAAGAAGGTAGGGAACAATATAATAGAGGTAACTATAATGCTAAACAAGACACTATGAAAAGTTTAGAGTATATGCTAGAATCTATGGTTGACTTTGTCAAAATGTTAAAATCTGACGCAAAATCTCAAGAAGAAGTAAATCTAATCAAAGAATATACTCACAAAATAAGTGAAATGTAATGTATAAGTTTTTGAATAGAAATACACATCAAAGATTTGTTGACGATTGTACTGTCAGGGCAATAAGTTTGGCTGAGAATAAGACTTGGAATGAAACTTATGACAAACTGAGTGATATGGCTAGGTCAAGAGGGATGATGTTTAATAGTGTAGAATTCATTGAAGATTATCTGGACTATAATTATTTGAGGCAGTGTCATTATTCTAAAACGGTAGGTGAATTTGCTAATGAAAACCCAAGAGGAACTTATCTTGTTACTATGCCTAATCATATAACAGTTGTTATTGATGGAACAATTTATGACACCTTTGATTGTTCTGATAGACCAATGAGATGTGCTTGGAAAATACCTGTTGACAATAGAACAAATATATGATATAATGTAGACGTATCGAGAGATACTCCACTTATAAACTGAATTATCAACCCCCTTAACCGATAATAAAGTTAAACTCGTAAAAAAACCAAATAAATGTTGGTTTTTTTATTTGACTAAAACTTGTTTGTGTGTTATAATTAGTTTGTAAATAAATGTTGTAAATTTTGCAAATATATTATATAATATATATGAGTGATACAAAAACATATGTATCATTGAAAGGAGAGTGTAGATTTTATGGCAAGTTATGCTGGTAAAATTCAAAATAGGGGTTCTCAAAAAGTTGAATCACTATTCAAAACACCTGCTTCTAAAAAACCTACTGTTAAAACAGGTGGGGATTTAAGAGCAAAAAAGAGCAGTAAGTAATCACTACACTTACAAAATGAAAAGACTGCAAAACGGAAACCCACCGCAATTCGTCTAAAAATAAGGTAAGGAGAAAAATAATGATTAAGGTAAATACACTAAAGAAGTTTAATACTTTTGATATTCAATTATTTGCCGATGAGGCTGATAATGCGGATGAAGTTGAAGATACTGAACTTGACGAAGACGAAGTAGATTTAACTGATTCTGATGCTGAGGACGCCATCAGCGATGAGCAAGATGATAATGATACAAAAAAATCTACGAAGGAAGTAGATACAACCAAAGCATTTAGCGATAGATTAAAAAAGAAAACTCAAGAAATTGAGAAAAAGTACAACGATAAGTTGACTAATATTGCTAAAAACAAAGGTTATGATAGTTGGGAAGAATTTGAAAAAGCAATCAACAGAGATGCTCTTGTTGAGGCTGGAGTAGAAGACCCAGATAAATTCAGTGATGTATTAAATAGGATGATTAAAGAATCTCCAGAAGTTGTTAAAGCAAGAGAAATCATTGAGAAACAACAAGAAGATGAACAAAATGCTAAAATGGAACAAGAATTAAAATTAATTCACGAAATAGATGATAGTATTGAAACATTAGATGACATCTCTAGGATGGATAATTGTGATGATGTTATTGAAAAATTAAATAGAGGTTATAGTTTGTATGATGCTTATGTGTTATGTAATATGAATAAAATATCACAATTAAATAAAGAGAAAAAAGAAAAGCATCAAGCAGACAATACCAATAGCAAAAATCATATGAAAAATACTAGAGGTGCTTCAGGAAACTATGTTGAAGTTCCTGCTGATGTTTATGCAATATATAAAAAGAATATGCCTAATTGGACGGACAAACAAATCCGTGAACATTATGCAAAAAATAATAATTAGGAGGAAATAAAATGGCTAAAAAGAATGATGAAATTAAAGAAGAAATTAAAATAGAAGGTGTTAATGAAATACCTGAAAATGCTGATGTAGTCAATGAAGTTGAAATTGAAACTCCTGATGAAGTTTCTGAAGAAGTTGTTCAAGCAGTTGCTCAAGGTATTGTTGAAGAAGCAGAAGAACAAGGCAAAACAGTTGAAAATATTGTTGATGAAATTGTTAAAGAAGCAAAAGATTACTGTGGAGATTTAAGAGGTTTCAAGACTTACGAAGAAATGGTTAATTATCCTAATACAGAAGAATTTAAAAAATTAGATATCGGTTGCCAAGTCGAATATAAAAATTGGCTAAAAAATAATGTATTATAGGAGGAATGAATATGTTTAAATTACAAAGAAAAGGCAGTGCTGCTACTGAAGCATTAGAATATATAATCGGAACTGCTTCTGAAGCAATTACTGTTGGTGAATTGTTAAAATTATCTAGTGGTAAATTAACAAAAGCATCTGGAACAGATGTACCTGAATTTGTTGCTGAAGGTTCAGGAAACGGTACTATAATTCCCGTAAAAAGAATTTATGAAGACGAAGTATATCAAGCACCTTTATCTGCTGCTGGAACAAGTCTAAATATTGGTGATAAAGTTACTATCGGTTCTGATGGTAAAACTTTAACTGCTACAACTACTGATGGAGTAGCATTAATCACTGAAATACTTGGAACTGCAAGTGGCGATAAAGTTAATGTTATGTTTAGAAGATAGGAGGAGAAATAAGAAATGGCTCAAATTATATTTGGTAAAATGTCAGGATTAAACGACTCTATTTATGGTAAGTCAGTTGCTCCAATCAAAGCATTCCTTGAAGAAAGCATTAAGGCTTACACAGATATGAGTTTCGTTGAAAAAATCTTTAAAATGGTTGATAGTGACAACTATGCTGAAAAATTCACTAGTTTAACTTCATTAGCACAAGGTTTCTTACCTGTTGGTGAAGGTGGAGCATATCCTAAAGACGAAAGACAAGAAGGATACTCTAAAACATTAGAACACGAGACTTGGAAAGACTCATTCACAGTAACTCAAGAAATGGTAGAAGATTCTAAGTTACTAGACTTAAATAGAACAGGAGCAAGAGGATTTATTGATGCTTACGCATTAACAAGAGAAAAATATGGTGCTCAATTATTAGTTGGTGCTATTGCTGGTACAACTACTACATTCAGAGGAATGACTATGGATTGTACTTGTAACGATGGTTTAAGTATTTTCTCTACTGCACATACATCTGCAACAGGAAATACTGGAACTCAATCTAATAAATTCAGTAATGCTTTCAGTGATACAAACTTAGGTTTAGTTGAAACTGCTATGCAAAACTTCACTGATGATAATGGAGACGTATTAACAGTTGCTCCAGACACAATTGTTATCGCAAATGATGCTGCTATGAAAAAGGCTGTATTTGCTGCAATTGGTGCTGATAAAGACCCTAACACTGCTAATAACGCATTCAACTATCAATTTGGTAGATGGACAGTTATTGCTACTCCATACTTAAATGGATTACCTAGTGGTGCTTGGTTCTTAGTTGATAAGAAATACAACGACAACTACAATGGTCTATTATTCTGCGATAGAATTCCATTAACTGTAAGTTCATATGTTGATGAAAATACAGATAACAATGTATGGAAAGGACGTTCAAGATTCGTTGCTGGATGTAACGATTGGAGAGGTATTGCAGTTGCTGGTGTTGCTGGCGGAACAACTTTACAATAATAAATGCTCTACGGAGAGTCCTGATAGGGCTTTCCGTTTTAATTTATTTACTACCTTTTATAGGTAGTACACTGATGATATGGTTGAAGCCTTTAGTTCCACTAAAAATAGTACATATCGTTGGTGTAGTGCTTATAAAATAAAGGAGGCTCATATGAAAGAAATTTGGAAAGATATTCCTGATTATGAAGGATTATATCAAATTAGTAATTTGGGGAATGTTAGAAGTATAAAAAATGATATTTATACTTTAAAACAAAATGACGATGGAAAAGGATACAAAAAAGTAAGATTATGCAAAAATGGAAAGATTAAATCTTTTAGAGTTCATAGATTAGTTGCTCAAGCCTTTATTGATAATCCAAATAATTATCCTGAAGTTAATCACAAAGATTATAATCGTTCTAACAATGCAATATATAATTTAGAGTGGTCTAATAGAAAAGATAATATGGAATATTCTGTTAAAGCAAATAGATTTCATAATAAACCTGTTATTTGTAAAAACAATAATACAGTGATTATATTTAATTCTATTGAGGAAGCATCTTGCAAAACAGGTGTAGATAGAACTAATATTGGTCGTTGTTGTAATAATAAACGTAAAAAAGCAGGTGGTTATAATTGGGCTTTTTTGAAAGGAGAGATTTAAAATGGCAAGTTATACTTGGGGGCAAATTAAACTTGAAAGTATAAAAAAGATGTTTTTGAACAATGATAATATTTATGAAAAAGATTTACGAAAGATGAAGAATGACAACAAATACAAAATATATATCAATGGTATGGCACAAGCAGCAAACGAAGCAATTGCTGAATGTGTTAAAAGAGGCAGACCTTTTATTAAAACATTCGAGTTCACACAAAGACCTATTGAAAATGCACTTGGTAATAATTTTGAAACTAAATATTATTTAGGTGATGAAATTGAATTTGAAAGTGAAAATGCAACTGCTTATTATTTTGAAGTAGATAGTAAAGCAATTGTTGATGTATATTATCTTGATGAAAATAATGTATGGACACTTCAAGAAACTATTGAAAACAAAGGTTCTCAACCTGGAAAATTTACTGCATACAAAAATTATTCTAACAATATTGGTATTAAGTTAATATTTAAAGGTTCAACAGTTTATTCGTATAGAAATGTTGCTTTATATACAAGAAATTATCAAGTTAAAGAAGGAGATATTTCTTATATACCTGACTACAAACCTTACTTCATATATAATATAGATGAACTAATACCTGATTTCTACAAAATAGATAAATTATATTTTGAAAATTACTCTCACGAGTTAATCAATCGAACAGATTATATCTTAGAAGATGCACATACATTAGTTATTGATGATAAATTAGTTGGTAATTTCATAATGAAATATCAAAGTTATCCTGTTAAAATAGATGATGATACTGATGACGATGATGAAATTGATTTACCAGAAGAAGTGGCTTGTATCTTACCGTTATACATAGCAAGTCAATTATACAAAGATGATGATATTGCATTGGCAACAGCATATAGAAATGAATTTGAAATCGCAGTTGAAAATTTATATCCTAGAAAAGACGATACTAAATTTGTAAGTAAAACAGGTTGGATTTAGGAGGTGCTAAATGGCTCAATTTAAAATACCAGAAAGTCCTACATTTAATTATTTAGACTTAAATAATCTACAAGGTATGGACTCTTGGGATACTAATCCTAACATAATGCGTTCAAGCGATATGCTTAATATTGTTAAAAAAGAAGGATTACATCAAGTTAGACACAATATAAGACAATCATATTTAGTAGGTAATTATTCAGAAGTTCTAAGTGAAGACGATGATATTCTATATCCTATTAAATATGTTGGTAAAATAGAAGAATATGATGATAACGGAAACACTGTTCCTTATTATATCAAAATATCTGAATACTTAGGTGAATATCAAAAAGTAAATGATTCTAGAATTTGTATTTCTGTCTGGGCTACACCTAATGTAAAAAATGTTAAATATGATATGACACAAATGCAAGGTTTTGAAAATTATCGTATTTCATATAAAATGATACCTTTTACAAATTATGGTAAAAGTGGAAACAGACAAGGACTTTATGAACACATTGAATTTGATGGTAAAGAAAGAGTGTTTACACCTATCGGAATATTATCATTCAATTGTTCTACTGTAAATACAACTGAGGTTGTAGGAGATGAAGTAAGAGATATTAAACAATTAAACTTTGAAATTGAGAATGTTCTTGATAATCCTTACATACCTACTATTATTTATGGTTCAACTCCAGATGGTTTGGATTTTACTAAGTATGAATCAATTAACTTACTTAGTGATAAAAGAAAAGCACAATTTCTTGGTGATGGTACTTCAACAAATTATAAATTACCAGAACAAGACCTTGATGCTAGTTATTGCAAAGTAAGAATACTTCAAGCAGATGGTTCATTTAGTGATTTAACAAGTGGCTTTTCATTAGATGGAGATACAGGAGTAGTTACTTTCGATAATCCACCTAGTGCATCACCAATTGACGGTAGAGATAATGTTATAATCGAATATAAAAAGAAACAAAGATTATCTCAAGCAAACACTATTGATTTTAGTACAACAGCAGGAGATAATATGTTCGTGATGGATGTAAGTATTACTAATTCAGGAACAGACCCTAACGATAACACACAAACTTTGTTGACTATAACAACAAAATATTATGGCGGTTCTAATTTTGATAATACGAAACACAACTTAACAAAAGGCAGCATAAAATTAACTTTACCTGGAAAAAATTATTTATTCAATATGACTTCTAGTAGTAGAGCAACTGTAAACAGTGGTGGAGAAGCAACTGAAACTCATACAACAGGTGTTAAAACAGATAAATTAACAGATGACTTTATGTGGAAAGCACAGTTTACAGCAACTTATGTTGATAGTTCAAGTAGTACATCAAGCACAAATCAAGGTTCTGTTGCTGAAACAATAAGTAAAGGAGAAACTAATGTTCAAGGCTCAGGATTAAGTTGGATAGGTTTTAGATTAAGTGCTACGGCTAAAGGTACTGTTGGAACTAAAACTGATGGTTCTGATTCTTATTGGACTGTTACTGAAAATGTTCAGTTATGGGTGTCAAGAGCAGAATATTTACAATGTAACGCTGGAGATTTGTATGGTATAATTGATGGTTCAGAAATATATGCTGGCTCAACAGGTAATATGTATGGTAGTTCAACAATTTATCCGTCTAGTTCATTAAATGTATCTAAAAAGATACCTTATAGTTCTACTAAAACGAGTGCAAGTTTATCGGCTAAATTAAACTTTAATCCGTATGTTGATTTAAGTGGAGTTAGATATTATTCTTTATCAGGTGGTTCAACTTCTATAGATTTACCTGAAATAACATTACCTACTACATCTCAAACTCAAACCGATGTAACTTTAACCGATGTTGGTACTACAACATATAGTGAAACAAATAAACCTATTACCAAAATAACTTATGAAAATATTGTGCCTGGTTCTGCTAGATTAGGATGTTATTATGGTGCTAAAGCAGTAACAGTTTATGGTTATGAATCAGATAGACGTGTGTTCGTTAGTGATGGAACAAATAAAGATACTTATAGTGGTGTTACTTTAGATGGAACATCTTCAATATACTACTTCCCAGACGATAATTATAATGTTCTTGGTGAAGATACTGAGATACTAGGATATGCTCAAAAGCACGGATATTTATTGACATTCAAACGAGGAGAAGATTCAGTTTATGTCAGATATGGAACAACAAGAAATAATGATACGATATTCCCATCAACAGCAGTTACTAGAAATCTTCAAGTATTATCTAGACCAATTCAAATAAACGATGAAGTCTTAGTTGTAACTAGAAACGGTATTAAATCAGTAAACTTTATCAATAACGAGGTTAGAGCAGAACTTAGAAGTTACTTTATAAATAACTATTTTGAGTTAAGTGCAGACTACAATTATGATAAAATGAGTTGGTTTGTTGATGATACTTTACTTCACATCTATCTTGACAAATACGAGTTCACTGCTGATTTAGTAGGAAAAAGTTATGTTAAAGAAGGTGTAGGTGCATCAGGAACAAGTAGTGCATCAACGTTAGACTTCCAATACGAATGGTATGTATCAGAATATAATTGGATTGATAATAGACAAGTGCCTCAAATGGTAATATATCAACCTAAAGACTTTGAAAGACAAAACGAAGGTATTGTTTATGAAAGTCAAAGAGCAATTGGTTATGCTCCTGAAGGTATATATGAGTTCTTCTACAATGACTATAAAGTAGATGTATTATTGAAAGCAAACAATAATCAACTTGAATATTATTATATTCCAATAAAGGCTCACTACATAACACCTTTCTTAAATATGGGTGCAATCAATGTTGCAAAAACAATCAAGTATGTTTATGTTGATACTCGTTCAAAAAACGGAGATATGTTCGCTATTGGATATATTGATGAGAACGGTGTTACAGAGACAATGCAAAAAGAATATACTCAAATTAATGATTATGAAACTAAATTTAGAAATAGTCAAATACCTTTCCCTAAATTAATTCAAATCAAGAGCAAAATAAGAAAGTTTATGAATGTTAAGTTATATCTTCAAAACCAAGCAGAATATGATAATGTTGATTATATTAAACAAGAAAATATTGCTAATTATGGTAATATGACATTCGATAGAATCTTAATTCAATATCAAGTTGCTGGTAAATATAGAGGTGAATAATGAACAATAAAACTTTTACACCAAAATATGACAATGATTTAATACCTAAATGGTATTTTGAACAAACAATTGATAAAGAGATATTTATGGTGGGTGAAATAAGAACAATAATGGGTTCAATAATTCCCGATGGTTGGTTATTATGCAATGGAGATGAGATTTCAAGAACTCGTTATAAAAAATTATATAATGTAATAGGAACTTTATACGGAACGGGAGATGGTGTTTCAACATTTAATCTCCCTGAGTATGAAGATGAAATAAATGTATTAGGTTATAAAATAATTAAATATTAAGGAGGAAAAAATATGGCTAGTACAGCAGCAGATATAATTGCTAGTGCTAAAGCTGAGGCTGAGGCTGCTAGACAAAGTGCAGTGGCTCAATTGAGTGGTTTAGGTACTGATTTAACAAACGCCTATAATACTCAACAACAAGCGACATCTGCTCTATATCAAAATCAATTAAATCAATTACAAAATGCTTACAATGCAGGAACAAAATCTGCCTATGGAAACTATATGGGCGAAAGACAACAATTGAATAATCAATTAACTAGACTAGGACTTCAAAATACAGGTTATGGAGTAAGTCAAGGTTTACTATCAAGTTCTGCATACTCTAAAAATTTAGCAGGATTACAAAATGCTTATATGACTAATCAAGCAAATTTAGGAGTTAAAGAACAACAAGCATTGGCTGATTTATATAGTGGCTATGCTAAGAATAAACTTAGTCTTGACCAATATATTTATGAGGCTGGAAGAAGTGCTTATGATAGAGCATATGCTAACTCATATCAAGCACAACAAGATGCTTTGAATTACGCCCTTCAACAACAAGCCCTATACGCTAGAAGTTATAGTGGTGGAGGAAGTTCTGGAGGAAGTTACAGTGAACCTGATTTAGGACAAAATAATGGCGATTGGTTTACAAACAATTTCGGTAGTTATGAAAACGCAAGAAAAATGGGTAGAGAAAAAGTAGCAACTATCTTAGAAAGTGGACTATCAAATGGATACATTAACCAGTCTCAAGCAGAAGAAATTATACGTAGAATTGGTTATAGCACTCCAGGAGGAGGAGGCAAAAGTTTCTCTGGCGGCGGTGGCGGCGGTGGAAGATAAGGTGATATAAATGAGTTGGATAAGAGATAGATTAGGATTGAAAGAATCAAAATCACAATCTAATGAAGATAAATACGGAATTAGAGCCAGATTAGGCTTGTCAAATTTTGCATCGAGAAATCAAAATGTGGACAACTTATCATCTCAACGCAATTTCGCTGCACAAAAATTAGAGGAATCTCGTAAGAAATATCAAGATTATTTACAAGAGGAGACCAAAGACACGAGAGCGTTGAAAGCGTCTCCTTTTTCAACACCTGTTCAAGATTTGACTAAACAACAAACACCTCAAATGGTTGAAATTGCTCAAAAACAAGCACAAGCATTAGACCAAGCAGTCAAAAGTCAACAGGCTCAAGAACTTAAACAAGATATAAGAGAAAAACAAAGTGAATATAATTATGCTAATTATTTGAAAAATGTTCAAGATGTTGAAAATATGGATGTTAATGTAGGACAAAAAATACTTAACCCCGTTACATCAGCAGCACGAGATTTATTGAACCTAGATAAACTTGACCCCGAGTCACAATACTATTATGATAAACAAGGTAACAAAAGTTATCTTCCTACAAAACAAAGTTTAAAACAACAAAAGATTAAATCTGAAACAACTTCAAAAATAGGTAAAGTTTATGACCAAGTTGTTTATAATATAAGTAAATCAGCAATATCAAAAGGTATTGATTTGGTTGCTCCAGGTGCAGGTAGTTTAATGTACTACGGAGATATCTTCTTAGATTCAACTGACGAAGCCAAGCAACAAGGATTCAACAATGCTCAAGCCATTGGATATGCAACAGGTGTAACATTCTTTGCACACGAGTTAGATAAAGTAATTGGTACAATGGGTGGTTTAAGCACAGGAAATGAAAACGCTTTAACTCAAGGTATGGATAAATTAATATTCAAATTAACTAAGAATAAAGCCGTATCTACTATTTTAAGTAATATGGGTAGTGAAGCAATTAGTGAATTTGCAGAAGAATATGCAGACAATAATCTCAAATACTTGATTAATGCAGATGCTAGTGATTATGATTCTTTCTTTGATATGTTAGGTAAAACTTTTCCTGATGCAGTACACGCAGGTTTAATTGGTGGTATTTCAGGTGGTGTTGGTGGAGTATTTGAAAACATATCTAATGCAGAAGAAATGAGAGAAAGAAAACAAGCCCTAGATGATTATGCAGAAACTTTAAAAGAGTTAAAACCTCAAACTCCACTTGAAGCCGAGTTCAAAGAAAATGAACTTGCTAAAGTTGAAGAAGCACAACGAGAGATTAATCAAAGAGAACAAGAAGTTACAGAACAATCACAAGAAGACTTAACTAAATTAAGTGATGACGAACTTAAAAATTTAAGATATCAATCAGAGTTGTTTGGTCAAGATATAGGTGATATTGAAAACGAATTACAAAGTAGACAACAACCACAAGAAGCAAAAACAGAAGAAACTGCGTCTAAAGAAGAAACAACAAGCAAGGTTGCATCTAAGGAAGAACAAAAAGAAAAATCTACATTAGAAAAAGCAAAAGAAACAGGTTTAATATCAGAAGAACGAGAACGAAATATTAAAATACAAGATGCACATCTTAAAACTCAAGCAGAAAGAATAATCAAACAAAATAATTCTTTAGAACCTGTTGAAGGTGGTTTAACTTATAAAGAATTAGAGCAAGTAAAAAAGAAATTGACTAGTAATTATAAAGGAAAAGAAGTAATTGTTGACGGTAAAGAAGCAAAAGTAAAAAGTACACAATATGGTAAAGTTACTGTTGAGTTTAAAGATGGAACAACCAAAACAGTATTAAAAGATGATATCAAAAGCAATTTAAATGCTAAAATAGATATTAATTCATTAGTGTTTAATAATGAAAAAGTCAAGGATATTAATAATGAAATTAAACAAAAATCAAAACCTAAAACTGATATCAAAAACGGTGAAAAAGTAATTGATAATATTGCCAAAAATGACAAAGAAAAAGAAACTTTAACTAAAATGTTTTCTGAGCCATCAAAGAATAAAACAACAGTTACTGTTGACGATACAAAAATAATAACTCCATCAGAAACAATTAGAAATGCAGATGAAGCAACTGTTGAGAAAGCAATTAAAGATACTGTATCTGAAAGTGAACGTAAACAAGTAGAAAAAGAAGATAAAGGTAGACGTGAAAGTCTTCAAAAGATATATGATAAATTAGTAAAAGAAGGCAACGAAGAAGGTGCTGCCTATGCTAAAGACCAATTAGAGAATAACTTATATGATGTTAGACATAGTAGATACGAAGTTTTCAAAGAGAAATTAAAGATGATGGAAGACCCAGAAGATTATTACAAAAAATTTCGCGAGGACTTCAATAAAGCACTTGAAAAAGGAGATTTAACTGTTAAAGAAACACAACAATTTCAAGATAAAATTATTGCTTTAACAAGTTATTTCGGAAATTATGGTTCTAAATCATACAACGGAACTATTGCCAATGAGTTAAACACTCAATTTGGTGAACTAGGTACTACCCCTGCTCAAATACTAGAAGCAAGAAGACAATTCTATAATGAACATCCTGAATATATTGCTAGAAAAGTTAGTCACGTTTTAAAGAATATGTATAATGAGCAACTTAAAAAACACGAAGGAGATATTGCTTGGAAACAAGCAAACAACCCTTTGAATGAGAACTCACCATATCACTTAAACGATAGTCAATTTGGTTTTCTTGAAAAAGAAGGAAATGAGTTGGCTAAAATAGAAGATAAAACATCTTTAGAGTATTTAAAGAAAGAAACTGCATTAAATAATTATATTCAAGACCTTTATCGTGATACTGAATATGGTAATAAATTAGATTCTATTACAAAAAAGATTAAAGGAATAACTATTACAAATGTATTAGCATCTCCTCGTATATGGGTTCAAAATATTAAGGGAAACTTCGTAAATATGGCTCAATTCAAAATATTAGATAATCTACCTGCTGTCTTAACGGATAAAATAATATCTTCTAAAACAGGTATTAGAACAAGAGGTATAAGTTTTCAAGGAGATGTTGTTGAAGGTTCACGAGCATTTAAACAAGGTGTATTTGATTCTTGGTATGAATTCAAACACGATGTAAGTTTATCTAAATTTGCTAGTAAATATACAAATAAAAAGACAGGTTCTCTAGGAGATAAAGATTTCGGAAGAACTTTTGATAACGATACTAAAGTTGGAAAAGCACTTAATGATTATCAAAGATTTGTTAATTTTGCTTTAACACTTGGAGATAGACCTTTTGCTAATATGTATTATGAACAATCAATCTATAATCAAAGAATGAGTAACGCTTTAATTGCTGCTCAAAAGAATAGTAAAAATACTATTTATAAAGATAATTATGAAATAGACAATGAATTACATAAAGTTTCTTATTATGACCAAGATGGTATGCTTCACAGTGGAGAAGTAATGAATGATTCTCAATACAAAGAGTTTATGAAAACAGCAGAAGTTCAAGATATTACAGTTGAAATGTGCGAAATTGCTGAAAAAGAAGCACTTGAAAATACATATCAAAATGATAATAGTGTTACAAGAGCAGCATTAAAAATGAAAAGTGCATTGAATGATGTATTTCATATAGGTAATTATGGTTTCGGTGATATGTTACTTAAATTCACTAGAACAGGTAGTAATATGGCTAAAGCACTATATGAACATTCTCCTTTAGAAGCAATTACTGTTTATAAAGACATTAAAGCATATAATGCAAATGTTAAAAACGGAACAGTTACTCCACAACTTCAACATAAATTAGCCAGTGATATTGGTAAATTAATCGGTGGAGCGATGACTACAACTATTGTAGCAGCATTGAATTGGAGTATGGGTATTGAAGATGACGAAGATAAAGATAAAATTAAATCATTCAAAGAATCAACACTAGGTTCAAGAAGTTATTCTGTTAAATTGCCAGGACTTAACTACAATTACAAAATAACATCTGATAGTACAATTGGTTCATTAATGCGTTTAGGTATTGATGCACAACAACTTTACGATAGAACAGGTTCTGCTCTTGATACTTTCTTTGGTTCAGCCACTCCATTTATGAATGAACTTATTGATAACTCATTTATGGAGAGTATATTAGGATTAGGAACAAGTTATTCTGACCCTCTTGATAATATTGCTAGAAAAATAGCATCGCAACCTGCTAACTTAATACCTTCTGCGGCTAAAGATTTATCTTATGCTTTCGATGGTTTTATAGATAGAACTACATACGATAAAAACGTAGGTCAATATATGATAAATCAAATAGTAAATAGGACGCCTTTAAGAAAGCATACTCTATCTGCTAAAAAGACTGCTTGGGGAGAAAATAAAAAAGTAGGTGGTGATATTCTTGCCTCTGCTTGGAATACTTTCTTACTTGGAGATAGTTTAGCAAAAGTCAAAGATGACCCTATTGCTCAAGAAGTAGTTAATATTTATGTTGCAACAGGAAAAACAGATGCTATGCCTAACTTAAATAAACCAGATAAAACAATAAAATATAACACTGAAGATATTGAACTAAACGAAAAAGAAAGAGATAAATATCAAACTACTTACGGTAGAACTGCTTATTCCGCTGTTAAAAAAGTAATGAATACATCTCAATACAAAAATGGAGATGAAGAATATAGATATAAATTATTGACTGAAGCCTACGATTATGCTAAAGAAAAAGCAACTCAAGAACTTATTGAAAGCAAAGGTAAAACTTTCTACAATGCTACTAAAAAAGACAATAAATACACTGAATATAAAAAGACAGTATATGAGGAAATTGTTGATAATGACATTAGTGTAGAAGAAGCACAATATAAAAGAAATTATAGTGATTCATATAAATTAAAAACAAGTATAACTAAATGGGATAATTACAATACTATTGTTGAAGACATAAAAGCAATAAAAGAACAATATAGTACAGACAACGGATATGATTATAAAACAAGAAGTTATGCTGTTAAAACATATATCAGTAGATTACAAAATATGACACCTACTCAAAAAGCGATGTTATCTAAGTTAGAAAACAACAAAGGAGATTATACTTCTTATGATAATTCTATACTTAATTATTTGAAGACATTAAATCTAACAGAAGACGAATTCAAATATATGTATGATAAACTTGGATTAGGTGGATATTGGAAGCAATACTACTACACTAAAAAATAAAAAGAACAAGAAATTAATCTTGTTCTTTTTTTCTCCACGTCCTTATTTTACCCGTCTCAGTTGTTTCCATTTCAATTGTTAAATCGGTTTCGTGTCTTAATATTTCTTCAATAAATTTATTGACTTTATAAGGTGAAGTATTATTTTTAACACAATACAAACAATAGTTTGCATAAGTTTTTGTTACATCTTTATCTATAATAGGAGGAACTTCACTAATATATGACAATACATTATTATTTGCTATTTCATATTTATCTATTTCCATTTTAACTTCATCTGGAATAGTAAATTGTTTATTTTTGATTAATCTCTTTGCCGCTTTAATTGCAAGATTAAGAATATAACTTTTGGCTTCCTCAGTACATACTTTTTCACTTATCAATGGGTCATAATCTTCATCAGTAGGCAAGAATTTTGCATTGAAAGGTATAATAGTCATTCTTCTCATAAATCCATTTGATTTATCGGAAGATGGTGGTAAGTTATTTGCACTGAAAATCATTTTTGCTCTATTTTGATAACTAAATGGCTGTCCGTGTTTAAATTCTAAAGTAATAGGGTCTCCTGTTACTAACTTTTTGAATATTGCTGTGTTTTTAAGTAAGTCTGCTCCAGAATCATCACCTATATTTACCATTTTTCCTACGAGTTGAGATGGTCTAAATCTATCACTCAAATCTTCAAGTGCAAGACTACTACAATTCTCAGTACCTAACCAATTAACTATCATATCTAGGAATACTGATTTACCATTAGCACCTTCTCCAAGCAATATAAATGACTTTTGAAATCTACAATCTCCTATCAAGACATATCCTAACATTTCTTCAAGCAAAGTTCTAATTGCTGCATTTTTACAACTAACATTATCAAGCAATCTATCAACATATTTACAAGTAATATCTGGGTTATAAGTGCAATTCATTTGATTTAAAGAGAATATATTCGGTGTATGAGGTCTAAATTCGTCTTTATCTAAATCGTATAGACCATTTTTCATATTGATTACTAGAGGACATTCGTTTGGATAACCTTCTTCTGCTCTTAATCTTAGATTTTGATATACTTCTCTTTGGTCTTTATCTTTTAAATTAGGTAATTTAGTTATCATTGTTAATTTAATTTTTGAGTTCTTTTCATCGTCTTCCCAATATTTACCTTTACTGTAAGTATAAAGAACACCACCATATTTACGATAGTCATTGTTTTCCATCATCCAATCGGCAAAGATATTGTGTTGAAAACTTTTTCCTTCATAAAACCCTACTTGCTTTTCTTCAAATACTTTATTGTTATCGAACATTTTTGCAATCTCTCTACTTTTAAGAGGTTCTGCAAAAACATAAGAGTTAATCATATTGAAGATGTATTGAATTTGTTGCTTATTATAACCTTGTTGCATTAAAGGCATTATACAAGAGAATAAACCTGCATCTCGACCATCGCCTTCTTTTAATCCGTATAAATCTCGTTTCCACTTCATTGGCTTTAACCAATAAGGTAGTTCATCGATTATGTCATCAGTTTTTATCCACTCTCTCCATTTACCTTTTAGTTTAACAGTAACCATACTCTTTTTACCCCAAGATTTAATATCTGTTCTTAAAGTAATTGGAGTATTAATATCAATGTTGTTTGTCAAAGGCATAATACTTTTGAACCAAAAGTGTCCACCACGATTAGTTTTCAATATTCTAGTTCTTATACCATAATCTTTGACTATTTCTAATAAGCAGTTAAAATGTTCTTCGGAATCAATATCTAATACAACATACGGTTCTTCCACTAATAAAGCCAAGTTATCTTCATCTTTAACCTCATCATACGATTTAGGAGAGTCTAAACTATGTTTCGGTGTTTTGTTTTCATCAATAATGATGTACTGTCCTTTCATATTAACCTCCTATAAAATCTTTAATTCTGTTCTTTGCTTCTCTAATATACCAATATTTATCGACATCGTCAATATTCATTGTTGATATTTCTTTATTATACACTAAACAATGCTCAGGCAAACTAGCAATTGTATCTCTACGACCATTTTGTTTAATCTTTAATAGTTTACCGTATCTATCATCTTTTGATGCAAATACACGATTAACATTATTAGTATCTACTTCTTTACCATCAACTTCCCAAATAACTCTTTTATATGTTGGACCTTTCTTAGTTGTTATTTGAAATCTCATTGGGTCGTTGCAATTAAATATAGTGTCTTCAACAGGTATTTGATATAACAAGTTTTTAACGATTGCTTCATCAATAATTGTCATTGAATTTGATACGAAATTTCCGTGCTTTTCTTTACCTTTTTTGATGCTATAATTCTTAACATATCCACCTTTGGTTTTAATATCTCCATTAGTTTCAAGCATAATATAATTATTAACATCTTTTTGATAAATTTCTTCAACTTGTTCTTCTTCCATTGTAAGACCTGTTTTGTCCTCCCATAAGCGGACTATTTCTCGACATCTTTCAATATTTTCCGTTTGGAACAAGACACCATCTGTATTTGATTGAACCAAGTTTATATACGGCTTTAATTTTTCAAGTAAATCAATAAGTAATAATTGACCTGTTATACATACTTGTCTATTCATTTTTAAATCATAAAGTTTATTATAAATATAACCCATCGCACCAAATTTAGTGTTAAGAATTAATTTATAAGCATCTGCCAAACTGTTACCTTGTTTTTTATAAACAAATCTATCATCTCTTATTTGTTTATATAAATGTTTCTTTTCGTTCGGTATATTTCTCGACATAAAATCGAAAGCAATTATCATTGAAGGATAATACGAATTAACATCAAAGTTAAATAGATTTCCTTTAAAATGTGATTGTTCGATTGCTCCGTGCAAACCACCATAAGCAATAGTATGTGGCACACCACAAATGTCTTTGTCTAAATGTCTTGAAGCATCTTGAGGATTTTCAAAGAAAGCAAGAACTTCTCTATCTTTAACATCCACGCAAGATGGCATATCATAAATATTTTCATCATAATATTTTCTTTTTCTAGCACCCATAACTTCTGCTGTCAATTGAGCATTAGTCATAGATATACACGTAATAGGTAATTTAAACGCATTTATAATTTGTAATTTTGACTTGATATAATCAAATCTTTCATAATATAATCTCTCAGTTGCATCGACATCGTGTTTACAATAAAATTCGGTTTCCTTAATTTCATCACTAGTAAGTTTTCTATCAATATCGAATGATACATTTGATTCTTCAATACTCATACCAAGATTACTTTCGACTTCTTTTAAAGATATTCCTACACCACCAGGTATATCAGCCATAAGGTCTAAACTTAGAAAGAATATCTTATTTAGTCCAGGAAACTCCCAACCTTGTTTTCCGTCAGTTATTATCCAATCATTAACAACTTTAGGATTCACCCCTGATAATATTGCTTTTAAAATAAAATCATCATAGTGTCTATTGTTGAAACCAACGAATATGTCGTTTTTGTGTTGATTAAAGAACCTAGCAAGTTCATCATCATTATTATAAATCACAATGTGTTCTTTACCAGGTTCTTTAAATACAACTAGCCAATCGAAGTTAAATACCTCGAAGTCATATAGTATAAATTTCATTACGCAATAGGATTAACACTAATGTTTCTATATACTTGGTCATTGGTTTTAGATTGAGATGATTTAATAGTTAAAGTTACTGGTACATCAAGTAAGTGTTCTAGTTGTCCTTTAATGTGTTCAATTGAATCACATTCAATACCAAACTTCTCTAAATCAGTAGTCAATCTTTTCATATTTTCAGGTTTATTTAATACTGTATATTTCCATTCGTGTTTGTTAGCATAATCTTCATCAGTATAAATAAATTCCCATTTAAACATCAAGTTACCACTTGTTTTTGATTCAGTAAATTCTACTCCATAAATTATTGCTTCATAAGTTCCATCAGGAACATCACTAAAATCGTCTACCTTAACATCTGCACTTGCTTCTAAAAGTGCTTGTAATTCCTTATCCATATCGTTCATTATCTATTTACCTCCACTTCTTTATTTTTTGATAATGCTTCAATAACTTCTTTTGGGGCTTTTTCAATTCCCATTTCAGCATCAAATGCTTCTTCTTGTTCTAATTGGTCTAATGTTTTGTTTAATTCAAACATATCCATAAACATTCTACCAATTTCTTTGTTTTCAATTGTTGTATTTGCTATAATAGCATACCCTTCGTCAATTTTGTTTTTGATTAAATCAATCATTTTTTGTTTGTCAATATAACTATTTTTTCCTAACATATCAATCTCCTCTTTCTTTATTATATTACTTTTTTATATTAAAATCTAGCCCTTAATTGCTTTAACTAGATTGTCATAAGATAATTCGATGTTATCAACTTTGATTGTTGGTATTTTATTACCACCATATTGTTCTTTATTTGCACTAAGTTGTAACACTCTTGAGTCAACAGGTTCTCCATTTTCGTCTGTTTTGGACACAGAACTAATTCTTCCTGTTATTTCTACCATACCTGATATTTTCTTTGCTACTTTATCAGGCAACGCAGTTTTGAATACTGTCGTCTCCCTACCAATTCTATCTTTGATAGTTTCTGTTTCTTCGTGTGATATAAACACTATATTATAAGGTGCATTAACTAACTTTCTAAGTGCTATTAAATAATTATTTCTAATTATATCATAACCTTTAGCATAACCAAGTTCACTTTCGTGGTCGATTTTTAACTTCTTACAATAATAGTTTCTAGCATATTGATATACATCTTCAAGTAAGTCAACTACGATTGTTTTGTAAGTGTGTCCACCTTTAACGATAGTATCTATAAGGTCAATAAATACTTCCCACGGGTCTTTTGTGTCATCACCAACAAGTGTAACAACTGGAGCATCTACATACTTGTAGTTACCATCAGTGTTAATCATAAGTGGGTCTGGAAATTGGTTTGCAAAAGTTGTCTTACCTATATTCGGTGTACCATAAATCCAAATCTTTATTGATTTTGTTCCGTCACGTTGTACTCTTTTATTCTCTGGTAAAATCATTAATAATCTCCTCCAAATCCTTTCTTATTTTTTCTAATTCTTCATCGTTAATTTCAACTCCGTCATAAGGGTTTACTACTTTGATAGTTAATTTAACTTTGTTGTCTTTTGGCTCTTCTTTGACTTCTTCTTTAGAATATTCATCGTGTATCAAATCTAGTAATACTCTGTGTGCTTCTTCTACGTGAGCAATTGCTTCTTTAAGTTTTTCTTTATTTTCCTTCATTTTCTTCATCTCCTTTCATTTTTTCAAATAGTTTTTTTCTTACTGCTGTAATAGCCATCATATTTTGTAAACTATAACTGAACATATACATTCCGTTATCTTCGTGACCATTTTCTTTCATCACTTGTTTCATATCATTATCCAAATCTTCAAGGACTTCAATTTCAGCGTTACTAAATAGTTCTTCTATTTCTTCAAGAGTATAATTATTCTCCTTCATTTCTTTCATCTCCTTCTTCCTTTATTTCATATAACAACTCGGCATCTTTTTCTCGCATACACAAGTTTAAATAAGGACACTTTCCATAACAACTACAAGCACTTAAATTCTTCGTGTATCTTTTTGTGTTGTTTATCATATTCATATCGTATATTAAATCTTCTTTTTCTTCTTCAAGTTGTTCTTTTGTTCTTGTTAATTCAAAGTATTGGATACTATCTTCGTCTTCAGTTATTTTTTCAACAAGTCTTTCTCTAAATTGCTCTAAAGTTTCGCCATTCTTTTGTCTTAACAAAGGTTTCTTTGCTACATAATATTCAATCTTTTTAACTTTCTTTCCTAACTCTTGTTCTATTGCTAAACAATATCTTGATATTTGGTCATTGAACTCAAGTTTATTAATATAAATATCGTCAATTCTACTTGCTGTTTTATATTCTCTCAAGATAAGTCCATCAGGTTCTTCAACAATTGCATCTGCATACATAATAAATTCATTATCACCAAAATTAGTTTTGATTTCAACCTCGTGTTTAACATTTCCTTCATTGTGGTGAGGGAATTTATTAAAGAATGCTTCAACCATTGCAAGTACGATAACTTTATTTGTTTCTGTTCCTTCATCAAGAAAATCTTGATTATTGTCTAATTCTTTTTCAAGTTCATTTACATCTCCAAGTTCAATACCTCTATGAAATGCTTTACCGAGAATTAAACTTGTTGAATCTCCGTCAATAGGAAATAAATGTTTAATATATTTATATTCAAATTGTTTCGGACAAGTCTTAAAACAATTTATTCTTGAATGGCTGAATCGCATTTTTCTTTCTCCTTCCAAAATTGTTTACATAATATATCAAGTCCATTTGCAATTTCTTCATCATATTCAGCATCAAAATCATCAAGTGTTTTATTATATAAATCCATCCAATCAATATAGTCATTATGATTATACGATATCGAATAATGTTGATAGTGCATATGATTTTCTTTTGTAATTGTTATTTGTACCGATTTTTCATCAAAACAATAGTACATATCAATTTTTCTTTTATACATTATTTATCACATCCTTCCAAATATTTTTCAAACATTCTTTCATCGAAATCTTTACCTTCAAGTAATGAACCCCAAGTTGCTTCTTCCACTGTGTCTTTACATATCAAGTAATAGAATAGTGGTTTCTTTGTTTGTCCTATTCTATCAAGTCTCTTTTTACTTTGAATAAAGTTAATGTATTCATTAGTTAAACTATAAAATACACAAATGTTAGCAACAACTAAATCATTGATACCAGTTGATGCACTTTTGTATTGACATAAGATAACACTTCGTTCATTTTCTTTAAAGTTATCAAATGATTTCTTTCTTCCATTGTACTCATCATAAGGTATTTTCTTTTTATCAAGTAATGTAATTATTCTATCACGTTCAACATCAAAGTTGTAAAATATAACTACTCTATCATTGACACATTCGAGAAAATCACTTAACCATTGAATCTTTTGGTCATCAACTTCATATTCTTGAATGTTTCCTGAACATATACTTCTCAAAGTAAATTGTAGTTTACCCATATTGTCAGCAACATAATCTTTGAATACTCTTACTTTTCTAAAAGCATCGTATGCTTTAGGTTTATCGAACCACTGAACAATATCTTCTGGTATTAATTCTTCATCTGGTTTTCTTTCATAAAAGATACAATTGTCTCTAATCAATTTTTCAAGTTCTTTCTCGTGTCTATATCCAATTAGTTCTTTTACTCTAAAACCATTGTAAAATCTATCTTCGTAGATACAATAATCATCCTTAAATTGTTTAAAGGACATCTTCATTATATCACAAAAATATAGTTGATTGTAGTAATCAATATAACCTTGACTTTGTGGAGTTCCTGTTAAGATAAGTTTATACTTTGTTCTACTACTGAGTAATCTACAAAATCTACCGACTTTAGAAGTAGGATTTTTGATTAAATGACTTTCATCAATTAATACAGTAGTATTGTTATCTACCCATTTCAATAGGTTATCACATCTCCACGCACTTTCAAAGTTCACAATAAAAGCCGTTACATATCCAGAGTTTGCTACTAGTTGTTTATTTTTAGTAGAACCTTTGTTTAATATAACGGCATCAATATTACATTCTTCTTGCAAGTCTTGTTTCCAATCTTTCATTTTACTGATAAGACAAATAATAAGTATTTTTTGTGTTGGTTGATTTTTGAACACATTTAAAGATGTTACTGTCTTTCCAGTACCCATTCCCATAAATAATGGTACACTAGGTGTATCAATATTGTCAACAATGTCTTGCTGATACTTAAATAATGTTTTCATTTCCACTCCTAAACTCAATGTAGCCTTCGCCGTTAAACTCTACTTGATAATCTCTATTTTCAATAAGATTATCTATTAATTTTTTTAAATCTTCATACCCACTAGGATATGCAAGAACCCCTATTCCACCTGCTTTACCGATATTCAAAAGGTGCATTTTTTGAAGTAATGATGGTTTACCTTTCTCTTGCTTAACTTCTATTCCTACAAATCTTCCGTTGATAGAACATAAAATATCAGGAATACCACTTGAAGTATAAGCATTAGCAAAGAATTTCACGAACCAACAATTATTTTTTTCTAAATATTTTTTGATTCTATTCTCAAAATTCTTCTCGGCAGCCATTATTCACCCATATCAAATACCCAAAAGTAAGTGTTTTTCTTTAATTTGTTACTATGATTAACTCTTGCTTTAGGAAAATACTTTCTGATAACTGAGTTAAGCATTCTTACTGATAGTAAATCTTCTCCGTTTTCAGTGTATCTTCTACGATAATTAATATATTTATCGAATACTTCTTTAGTTGTTAGATAACTAATATCGTGTTCATCTAAAGTTTTAACGAAATCAATTGCATATCTATCAACATTTGCTGGTAGTTTTGCTTGAATTAATTCGCTTTGTTGTTCCTCCAATATTTTAATCGTATTTTTTAAGTTTTCATATTCTTCTTCTGTGTATAATTTTTCTTCTTCCATAATAATCTCCTTTCTCTATAATAATATCACATTAGATAAATTTTGTCAACAATAAAATGTTTCTAAATCAAGTGAACTTGTATCTTCTATACAATGAAACTGTTCATCAAGATAATTCATTGTTGCTGCAATATTAAAATTACGTTCAGCACAAATATTAATTGCTTTCATTATCAATTCTCTATCTATTTCTCTACTTAACATAATAATAACTTCTTCTGTATTCTCAGTTTCTCCACCTTTTTTAAGTTTAAATACTCTCACTTTTTCATCACTCCTTTCAACTTATCTTTAAACTCGGCTTCTTTGCTTATATATACATAATGTCCACAATTTTTACAAATCTTTTTATCAATCTTTTCAAATGGATAAATTATATTTGACCAACCACAATGTGAACAAAAATGTTTGTATTTCAACCTTTCGTTTGCCAACCGTTCCTCCTCAATAGGGGCTTTACCCCAATTTCGATGAGGAAGTTCGCTCATAATAATCGTCCAACTCCTTCTCAATTTCTCTAAGAACTAATAATGCTTCACGATAACTTTTGATAACTGGAACACTATGCTCTCTATTTGTTTTCTTCAAATTAACTTCAATTGCTGTTTTAACTATTGATTTAATTTGCTCAATTGTATAGCAAGCATTGTCTAATAAATCATCAGTATTAATAAGTTTCATTTTAAGTTTATTGTTTTCATCCATTAAACTTCTTTCAACATCACTTGGTTCTTTTCCCCAAATTTCTTCATCACTTAAAAATAAATCATTCATTTTTATTCTCCTCTCTTAATTTTTGAATGTATCTAATTACTTCAGATAACTTACCTTTAATTACAAAACTATTCATACTCGTCCTCATCTTCCCAATCACATTCATTACAATAATTATAATTATCGTTTGGTATATGTTCTTCTTTAACAATAACCATATTTTCATCACATAAATAATCTCCTTCACCAATATAAATACAATTAGCACAGGTATCACAACATTTTGGTTTTTCTCCCGATAATATTTTTTTAACAAATTTCTTATAATTTTTCACTATTACCCTCCTTTATTTCGTTCATTTTGTCTAAAATATCAATCTTTCGTAATACTTGAAAATATAAATCTGGTTTTTCATCTTTTACATCTTGCATTACCCATTCTTCTAACTCATTCCAATTGTTAGTTGATTGGTCTAATTCATCTTTATACTTAAATTCTAATTTTAGATGGCTTTCTAATTCTCTTTGAAGTGTCTTTTTATCTAATGCAGTTATATTCTCTAACATTGCTTTTCTTGCACTATTTATTATCATTTTTTCTAACATTGACTATCACTTCCGTTTTGTAATAATGTAATACCCATAGCACATAACATTCTTGCTTTTGTATCTTCATAAAAGTCTAAATTTTCTAATTGGTATTTAAAATATTCACTTGCTTTTTCACAACGAGATTTGTAATCTTCTTTTTCTTGTTGCAAATTAGTTATTAAATCTAATATTTCATCAGCAATTCCAAATTGTGAAAATGCTATTCCATTATTAATAAATGTTAAACTTTTATTTGCTTTATTTATTTTTATTTCATCGTTCATCTAATTCACCTTATATTGCATAGAACTAAATTGTTCTTTTGTTACTATTGATTTAATATGATTTGCATTGTGTAATATATTAGTTTCACTAAAACGAATGACTTTAAATTCTTCTGAATAATCAAATATGTAATCAATAAATGTGTCTATTACTTTCTTACCATTAACATAATCTCCAACTTCTATTAAATCTATTATGTTTGTGCTTGATTTAACTATTTGTTGAAAATAATAAAGTTTGTTATTATAATCTAATTCATATCTTTTTTCTTCTTGTGCAAAATTATCGTCTATAATTTTACCAATTACTCCGTCATAAGTTCTTACATAATCTCCAACTTTCATTATTACTCACCTTTGCTTTCTAAATAAGTAATAATTTCGTTGATTTTTTCTGCTAATTCTCTTTGGTTTCCTCTTTCAAAGTCATATTCATCTAATTTTTCAGGTGGTGTATTTTTTAACCATTCTTCAAATTCAATCAATTCTTTATCCGTCATTTTTCTTCTCCTCTTTCTTTAAAACTTTCTTCTTTGCTTCTAAATCTTCAATATGAACTTCTTTGACATACGGTTGTTCATATACTTCAATTAGTTCAGCTGAAATATACTCTTCTCGTTCTAATACGATTGTATTATATGTTGTCGTTATTGTTATTCGGTACATTATTCATTTCCTTTCTTTAAGGTTTTATATAATTCTTCATAAACTTTTTCTCTGTTATTACGAGCATTTAAGTTATTATATGTTAATTTTAAAATATTACCCGTTTTTAAGTGTATTATTAACCAATATGTTTGACCTATTGTTCCACTATCTTTTGCTTCAATATAATCAATATTATTTGGATTTAACAAATAACTACCTTCGTTATCTTCAATTTTTATCATTTCTCCTCCTTTGTTTTAATATTTCCCAATATATTCGTTCATCCATAGTTATATCTCCCTTTTCATACATTCTATCAATTGTCGGTTGAGGTATGGATGCGAATATATTAACAAATCTTTCGTATTTTTTTCTTTGTTTCTCTCTATCTTCAAGTAATTTGTCTATTCTATCAACTAGTTCCTGATATGTATTAAACATTATATCTCACTTAGCATTTGTCTATTAATCTCTGATAAAAAGTTATGTGTAGTGATATATACTTTCTTAAATGTGTTAGGTGATAGTTTACCAATTACTCTACTGATTTGATGTTTATGTAATGTGTGAATTTTACTACAACTTGCTAGACAAGGTGCATTTAAAAATGGGTTTTCTTCTATATTAACATTAACTGTATAATTACCTACCATATCAAATTGTGTTGTAAGTTTTATTGCTGTGAAGTTTATTGTACCTCTATTTGATGGGTCAAATTGTTCGTCTTGTAATACAACGAATAGTGCTCTTTTTGCTTTCCCTTCAAAATTTATATAATCACATATAACTACTGTTCCTGCTTTCATTAATAAGGTCTCCTTTTCTTTTCTACTATTTTTAAACATAATAAATAAAACAATTCTAATGGTATTAACAAAATATCTAAAACTAAAGTTAATGGTGTTAAACATATTACTAATATTAATAACATTGCCATTTCTTCATCGGAATAATCACTTGTTCTACCAAAATTAAAGGGATATAATTTATAGTCATAATCTCTCCACATATTTAAAGTAAGCATTATATACTATTCAACTCCTTACTTAATTTTAAGTTTTCTTTTTCTAAATCTCTGATTTGTTTGTCTAATTTTTTAATAAACTTGTCTTTTTCTTTTATTGTTTTTTCTCTTTTTTCTATTTCTTTGAATTGTTTTTTAATTGTTACTTGATATTCTTTATTTAGTGCAAGTAAAGTATCAAGGTTATATGCTTTACCTCTCATCATTAAAATATCATCTCCTCTCCATTTTCGTCATATATCATAGCATTACTACCTACATACTCATAATCTCCCATACTATTTACTTCATATAGTATGCCATAATAGAAATCATATACTAAATTTTTATCTCCTACTTTTTCAAATTCTTTTTCTTCTACACTATAATACCAGTTTGGTTCTAGTATTATCTCACTATCGTACTCGGGGTCATACTCGTTAGTAAATTCTTCTTTTAAAAAGTCCTCGTTCTTTTTCTCTATGTCTTTTTTAGTTTTCTTATAATAATCTTCCCAGTATGAATAGTCATCATAGTATCTATCATAAAGTCCATAATACTTAGAATAGTCGTATGGTTTATAATTTGAATTACTATATTTAACTCCGTCCTCATCAGTTTGGAAGTCTCCAACTAAATATATATTATCACATTTATCTAAAAATGCCAACTTAGAACCTGTAATATCTTCTAGTCCATCCATAATATACTTATTTTTATAAAACTTTCTATAATGTTTATATAGTGGATACACATATTTGATAATAAAGTTTTGAGTGTCATTTGTTGTCTTATCTCCTACTGGTGGGTTGTAATTGTGAATTATGCCATTATGTGCCATACCTAGTGATGTCTTATAATATGTTTTGTGTAATACTTCTTTATCATAACTGATAGGGTATGGATGTGTGTTTTCTCTTGAGTTTGCTCCTGCTGTTCCTATTCTAAAGTGCATAACTAGTGATTTGTTCACAAAGTCATTGTATTTTTTACATAATTTTTTATATCTTTTGTTAAAACTTTTATATGTCATATAACCTTTATCAATTACTACTTGATTTGTGTTATCAACATACATAAAGCCTGCTCCATCTGGGTTGTTTGTAAAACAATTCTTTAAATATTCCTCTCTCGGTAATTTAGTCATTTTATCTTTTGCTACAATTATACACATTATTTACCAAGCCTCCTTTTGATTGATGCTAATGATTGTTTATCGTATTCCAAGTTATTATAATCTAGTGGCTGCATATTGTCTAAGTCATATACAATACTATTTAGATTTGATAACTCATTATTTAATTTGCATATAAAGTTAAAAGTTTCTTTTACTTTTTGATATGTTTTATTCTTTTGTCTTGCTCTATTTGATATATCTTTTAATATCTCTTGAATTAAATCTTCTACTTCAAGTCTTAGTGTGTCTTTATCTTTGTTGTATTCTATCAATAATTCTTTAGAGTAGTCAATTATCGGTTTATCACATTGTAAATTATGTTCTTCAATATAATGTGGTAAGAATTTGCCCTGTGATGTTATCTTTGTCCAAGTCAATTCTTCTACTGGTAAATTTAAGTTGGATGCAAAGTGTACTAAGTTATTTACAAATTCAAAGTCAGCCATAAATGTTTCATATTTTAATGTACCTTTGAAAAATCTAAACTCTATTGTCTTTGAATTTGTTAAATTTAGTGCTTGGTATCTATCGCAAGTGTCTTTATTATTGACAATATAATCTAGTGATTTAATAACTTTTGGATTTACTCCTGTTCTTTTATCACTTAGAAATCGTGCCCACCTATTTAGTTCACTAGTAGAACTTCTTCTAGATATTTTAAATATTTCTTCTTTGTATGTTTCCATAAATAAGATAATTCTATCAATAACTTGTGAGTTCGTAGGTCTAGTTATGTGAAAGTGTAGTCCACAAGTTGATGTATTATGTGATTTATAACCTAAGTTTGTTAAGTGGTCAAACAATTGTCTATATTTATCTTCCTGTGCTAACATATATTTATATGATAGTGGGTGTGATATAAACTCTATACCCTGGTCGGAAAGTGAACCGTCGTGCATACATATACCATCTACCTCGTTGATTGCCTCGACTGCTCCTGGCATATCATCTCCATCATCAATTTCTAGTTCGTGTCCTATATAAAACTCGGGTTTGTTCTCGTTTGTTTCTTCGGGTAGGTTGTGTAATCTCCAATCTCTAAAACTATGATAGTCATATAATAAGTTTTGTTCGTGGTAGTGCTCATCCCAGCAACTCTCACAATAGTAATTATCACAGTCATCACAGTAAGTGGCATCATTACAATTGATTAATTGTCCACAACTATAACATTCTACATAGTCATTATCTCTACAATGCTCACATACATTGTATCCCTCGTTTGTTTCGTATGTGTCGTAAGTGTCATCATAGTATTCATTACAATGTTCACAAAAGAAGTAGTTTGATGAGCAATTCTCACATACATAAAAGTCATCATTTCGTGAATTAATGTAAGAGTAGTAATCAGTATATTCTCCACAATCAGGACATTTAATTACATCCCAAAAGTTTATATTATTCTCTTGTAATTTATTTTTAACATCTATGTGTGCATATGATACCTCAGTGTTATCAAGTATAAAACATAACACATAGTCATCATTTAAAAAGTAATTATCTCCTAAAATTTCTAGTGCCTTATCTTTGTCAGTGTCGGCAATTTGTATAAATTTTAAATTATTCATATTTCCAATTCCTTTCTTTCATTAAATTTTTATAGTCAGTATCATCATAAGTTGTTGTATTTTCATAATCTTTTGATATTCTTATTATAGATTTGTTTTGTATATCATTTATCATATCATAACAACTAAAATCTCGTGTTGTTAATATACAATCATCAAAATTTGTATTTTTAAATTCTTCAATAAATTGTTTTAAGTCTTTTTGTGTAAAGGGCTCTTGTGTTACCCAGTACAATATTTCTTTGTATGCACAACATACTTTGTATCTCATTTCATATGGTATATTATCTTCCTTTATTGTTGTCATATTATATCTCTCCTTCGTTTAGTGGGTTAGTTTGTGGTGTATCAGTGGATGTGTTTGTTTGTGGGTTGGGGTTGGTGTTTGCTGATAAGAATGTTACTTTATCAGCAACGACTATTAGTTTAGTATTTTGTGTGTCGTTGTATACATTTTCAAGTCTACCTTTAACTCCTATCAAGTCGCCTCGTCTTGTATATTCTACAAGTGAGTGTGCTATTTCATTATATACCATAACAGGTATAAAATCAGTTTCGTATTCTCCATCAACATTTTTGTATGGTCTTGTTATTGCTAATGTAATTCGTGCATATTTTTGATTTGTTTCAGTGTGTTCTAGTTGTGGTGTGGTAGTAAGTCTACCTACTAACATTATATTATTCATTATTTATCTTCTTCCTTTCTTTTTTTAATTTATATCGTGTGATTTAGGTGGTAGGTTTTGTGGTTATTTTATGTTATGTGGTGTATTTGTGGTGCTTTAAGTTTTCTAAGTTGTGTAAAAGTCGCAATCCCTTTTGGAATAAGGGTTATTTCAGGACACACAAAACTTTATATAAAATCATTAAATGGTATTGTTTGGCGAGTTATGTTATGTGTTGTAAGTTGTGTGTATCGTGAACGATAGAATAAGGGTTAGATTAGGTCATTTGGTGTGAGATGTGTGTAGTGGTGTGTGTGATTTTGTGATTATGCTGTGATTTGATGTGATTTGTGTGAGTTGTTAGCAAGTAAAATGAGAATGTGGAGTAATTTATAAGCAAATAATAGCAAATACACAAAAGTATGCCAGCCAATTTGGATATGCCACACATTTGCAAGTTTGTGTCATTAAGCAACCCTTATGGGAATTGAAGTCTTTATTTTGTGT
>CADACC010000006.1 GCA_902786275.1 uncultured Erysipelotrichaceae bacterium
CATAAGTCTCATTAAGAACCTTAAGTTATGGATTGATAGTAATCTAGCACCGAATGATTCTTCTGCATTAATTAGGTGTTTTATATATGCTTTTGTATAATTTTTACAAGCATAACAATCGCAACCTTCTTCAATTGGTGTAAAATCTTCTTTGTATTTATTATTCTTTAAATTTATTTTACCACACATAGTATAAGCGTGTCCATGACGAGCTAGTCTAGTTGGTGAAACACAATCAAAAATATCTATACCACGCATGACATTTTCAATTAAATCAATTGGATCACCAACACCCATTAAATATCTTAATTTATCTTCTGGCAAATATTTAGTAGACATCTCAACCATTTCATACATAACTGGTTTAGGTTCGCCTACACTTGTACCACCTATTGAATAACCGTCAAAATCCATTTTAACTAGTTCTTCAGCACAATGTTTTCTTAAATTTTCATAGTGTCCACCTTGAACAATACCAAATAAAATTTGATTTTCACCTTTAAATACATCTTTACCACGTTTTGCCCATCTTAGAGTTCGTTCAACAGATTGAGCCATATATTTTTCTTCGCAGGGATATCCAACACATTCATCAAAACTCATTACAATGTCAGAACCAAGTTTTTCTTGAATTTCAATTGATAATTCCGGAGTTAAGAATAAGGCATCACCGTTTAAATGGTTTTTAAATTTTACTCCATCTTCAGATATGTCTTTAGGTCTAGCTAAGGAAAATACTTGATATCCTCCTGAATCTGTTAAAATTGGTCCATCATAATTCATAAATTTATGTAGACCACCAGCTTTTTTTACAATATTTTCTCCAGGTCTAAGCCATAAATGATATGTATTAGAAAGGATAATTCCAGCACCTAAATCTTTAACTTCTTCAGGAGATAAAGTTTTAACTGTAGCTGCTGTTCCAACAGGCATAAACATTGGAGTATCATATTCTTTTCCGTTATATATTACTTTACCCAATCTTGCTTTAGTTTTAGGATCATCATATAGTTTTTCAAATTTAACTTTCACTTTTATCATCTCCTGTTATAAACATTGCATCTCCAAATGAGAAGAAACGATATTTTTCTTTAATTGCTTCTTGATATGCATTTAAGATGTTATCTCTACCTGCAAGTGCAGACACTAACATAACAAGAGTACTTTTTGGTAGATGAAAATTAGTTATTAGACCATCTATAGCTTTAAACTTATACCCAGGATATATAAATATATCTGTATTTCCAGCACATTCTTTAAATAATCCATCATTATTTGTTGCAATAGTTTCTAATGTTCTTGTTGATGTAGTACCTACAGCAATAATTCTTCTTTTTTCACCTTTTGCTTTATTTAATATATCTGCAGTTTCTTTGTTCATTGTATAGAATTCGCTGTGCATTTTATGATCTAAAATATTTTCTACCTCAACAGGTCTAAATGTTCCAAGACCTACATGCAGTGTTACATAAGTTATAATTACACCTTTATTTTCAATTTCTTTTAAAAGTTCTTTAGTAAAATGAAGACCGGCTGTTGGTGCTGCTGCAGAACCTTCGTATTTTGCATAAACCGTTTGGTAACGAGATTGATCTTCAAGTTTCTCATGAATATATGGAGGAAGCGGCATTGTACCAAGTTTATCAAGTATTTCCATTAAAATTCCATTATATATTAATTTTACATGAATAATACCATCTTCTAATTTTTCAGTAACTAATGCCTTAAGTAGGCCATCACCAAAAGAAACTATAGTTCCTTCTTTTAATCTTTTACAAGGTCTAGCTAAACATTCCCAATTATTATCACTTAATTCTTTAAGCAATAAGATTTCAATAACAGCTTTTGTATCTTCTTTTTCACCTATTAATCTTGCAGGTATAACTTTTGTATCATTTAATACTAAAACATCACCTTTATGTAAATAATTAATAATATTATAAAAGTGTTCATGTGTAATATTACCATTATCTTTATTCAAAATAAGTAAACGTGAAGAACTCCTCTCTTTTAGAGGAGTTTGCGCTATTAATTCTTCGGGTAAATTGTAATCAAATTCATTTATATTCATACTACTTTTGCTCTTTTCTGATAGAAATTAAATTAATTTTTATTTAATACGTCATTATTATACTATACTCTTTAAAAAAATACTAATAATTATTATGAAGGTATGAGATGCCTTTTTTAGTAATAACACGACCTTTAAATGTTCTTTTAATAAACAATAGTTCAATTAGATATTTTTCAATTATATCTTCAACAGTCTTTTTAGATTCATTTAAATAACTTGTGATTGTATTTATTCCTACAGGCTTGTCTTTATATTCAAAATGAAGCATTTTTAAATATCTAATATCTAAATCCGTTAATCCATGTTTTTTAATACCTAGTTTTTCTAATATTTTCGTAACAAATTCTTCATCAATTAAATTTACTTTACTAATTAATGCAAAGTCATTAATTCTTTTTAAATAATTTATAGCAATTCTTGGTATTAGTCTTGAAACTGATGCAATTCTATCTAGAGCTTTATTAGTGTACTTATACTCTAGTTTATTTGATAAATTATTTAATATTTTGCTTATTTCTTTAAATGTATAATTAGTTAAATTAAATGTGATTGAAAATCTATCAAGAAGTGGTTTAGATATTTCTTCTAGCTTTGTAGTTGCACCAATTAAGGTAAATGGTGGTAATTCAAACTTTCTAATCTCTTTTAATGAATCACTTTTTACATTTAAATTAATATAAAAGTCTTCCATAGCAGAATATAGTACTTCTTCACAGTTTTTGTTTAGAGCATGAATTTCATCAATAAATAAAACGTCTCCTTCATTTAATTTACTTAACATAATTATTACATCTTTAACTTTTTCAATAGAGTTTGCGTTTATTATAATTATGTTTTGATTTAATTCTTTAGCAATCAAATAAGCAAGTGATGTTTTACCGACACCAGCATGTCCAGCAAGTAGTATATGATCAAGTGAAGTATCTTTTATTTTTGCTGCTTTTATATATACTCTTAAATTATCTATTATAGTTTTTTGACCAATAAACTCTTCAAAATTATTAGGTCTTATAACATTATTATAATCATTATTCATATTTTAAAGTCTCCAGTAATTTTATAGCTTGCTTAATTTGAGTGTTCATGTCTTTAGTTGTATCTATTTGCTTATATATTTTAAAAATGTCATAATCATTATATTCTAGAGATCTTAGTATTGAGAGAAATTCTATATTAATATTAATTGAGTTTTCATATTTAAATTTTGATAATTTATGAATTAATTCTTTCACGTTATTTTTTGTAATCTTATTTATTTTTAATATTAAGTCTTCATCCTTACTGGCAACAATATTTAATAAATCTTCTACAGTATATTTTTTTAATATTAAATAAGCTGATTTAACACCAATTTTTGGTATTTCTAGAAGTTTTATAAATATATCTCGCTCTAGTTTTGTTTTAAATCCATAAAGTTCTGTAATAGAATCACTTATGTGATTATATATAAATATTTTTATATAGTAATTAAGTTTTATGTCTTTATTGTTACAAATATATATTTTATAACCTATGTTACTTATTTCTAAAACTATATAACTTTCAGATATGCTAACAACCTTACCATAAATGAAATCATACATTTTACCTCACCTCAGGTACTGTATAATAATCTATAATCATTTATTTTTTTGTCGAAATAAAAAAGTTAACTCAAAAAGTTAACTTTTATTCTTTAAATGTAAATATATAATCTAATATTTGGACATCATCACCACGAACAGCTCCAGCTTCCTCTAAAGCTTCTTCAACTCCCATGCCTTTTAATTTACGTCCAAATCTTATTATTGATTCTTCTTCAGTGAATTTAGTCATTTTAAATAATTTTTCTATTTCTTCACCTTTAATTACCCATATTCCATTATCGTTTGTAATTGTATAAGGTCTTTCATTTTTAAACTTATATATAATGTGTGATTCAAATTCATCATCACTATATATTGAGTCTTCTTTGATTGTATCTAAAGTATCTGCAAGCTTTTCCATAGCTTCTTCAATACCAATATTATTTAATGCACTTATTGGATAAATATCAATTTTTGGGTATTTCTTTTTAAATGCTTTTAAATTTTCTTCAAAATCTGGTAGATCACACTTATTTGCAATAACAATTTCTTTTTTATTTGATAATTTTTTACTATACTTTTCAAGTTCGTTTCTTATTATCTCGTAATCTTCAATAGGGTTTCTACCTTCATATCCACCCATGTCAATTATGTGTGCAATAATTCTTGTTCTTGATGCGTGTTTTAAGAATTTATGACCAAGTCCGGCACCTTCAGATGCTCCTTCTATTAATCCAGGAAGGTCAGCAATTACAAATGATCTATGATCTTTTAGTTTAACAACACCTAAATTAGGATTTAATGTTGTAAAATGATAAGCCGCAATTTTAGGTTTTGATGAGCTAATAACAGATAAAAGAGTTGATTTCCCTACGCTTGGAAGTCCAACTAATCCAACATCAGCCAAAACTTTTAGCTCACATTTTAAATATCTTTCTTCACCAGGTTCTCCGTATTCGCTCATTTTTGGAGCATTATCTGAATGAGTTGCAAAGGCTTTATTTCCTCTACCACCACGTCCTCCATGAGCTACAATAACTTCTTCACCATTTTTAGTTAAATCAGCAATAACTAAATTAGTGTCCATATCAATAATTGTAGTTCCAGCTGGAACTTTTATAATAATATCTTCAGCGTTAGCTCCATTTCTATTGCTACCTTTACCATTAACCCCTTTATCACCTTTAATTATCTTTTGGTATCTTAAATCAATTAATGTTTTTAAACCTTCGTCTACTTTAAAAATAATATCTGCACCTTTGCCACCGTTACCACCATCTGGTCCACCCATTGGAACATATTTTTCACGTCTAAAAGATGTACATCCGTCTCCACCTTTTCCGGCAATAACTTTTATTGTAAGTTCATCTACAAACATCTAAATCACCTTCTTTTTAATGTTACCATAAAGAAAAAATATAAACTAGAGTTAAGTTTAATTTACTCTAGTATTTTCATTATTAATATATTTATGTAATCTATTTGAATATTCCACGTAATCGGGAGATACTTCTCTAATATCAATACCTTGAAGTAAATATTTTTTTAAAATATTCTTTTTATTAATTTTAAATAAAAATCTTATTCTATCAGTTTCATATTCATTAAATGGTTCAACTTCACAATTATTTAAATTTAAAATTTTTTTTACAAAACTCATAAGTTCAGGTTTATATTCAATTTTTACGCTAGGATTTAATCCTTGATACATAAAAAATATGATACAACTATATACACTTTCTGGAGTAATTTTACTTCCCATAACAACCCCTCAAATCCAATATATATATTAACATATGTTCGATATAATGTCAAAATTAAAGTGTTTACAGGTTAAACTGTAAACACTTTACTATTCATCAAACTTAGCATCTAAATAATATATCTGTCTATGTTCTTTAAAGTATTGCATTTCAAAATCTGTCATATAGTTTTCGATTTTTCTTTCATCATGGTGTAAATCTAAACTTACAAGATCAAATGTGTACCAGTAGTTACTTAAACTTTCTAGAGCGGATGCAAATAATATTTTATTATCTGTTTTCATAATTATATGTTTGTGTTTTTTAAAAACACGATCATATAAACTTAAATAACTTGCATGTGTAAATCTTTTCTTCTCATCAGCTTTTCTTGGCCATGGTTCAGAGAAAGTTAAGTAAATAGTATCTATTTCTTTTCCAAAAAAATTTATTATATTTCTTGCATCAGCACATATTAATTTTAAGTTATCAAGTTCATTAGAACCTATCTTATTTACTGCTGTTGCTATTTGATTTTGATCGTATTCAAGTCCAATATAATTAATATTTGGATGATGTTTAGCCATTTCTATAATAAAGTTTCCTCTACCAGTTCCAAGTTCAAGGCATATTGGATTATTATTACCAAATAATTCTTTCCATTTTCCTTTATAACTTGCTGGGTTTTTAATTAAACAATCCTTATATTTATTAATACTACCCGCATTTTTTACAACATTATATTTCATAATGTTTCACCTCTTCGTTTATATATTATCATAAGAATAAAAAAATATCACTTTTTTAGTGATATTATTTTACTTCATAAACAGAAACTTTTCTTTTATCTCTTCCAAGTCTTTCAAATTTAACTTGTCCATCAATTAGTGCAAATAATGTATGATCTTTTCCCATACCAACATTTGTACCAGGATAAACTTTAGTTCCTCTTTGTCTATAAATAATAGATCCAGCACTAATTACTTCACCGTCAGCTGCTTTAGCACCTAAACGTCTACCTCTTGAGTCACGACCATTATGAGTTGAACCCTGAGCTTTAACGTGTGCGAATCTTTGTATATTTAAACATAAATGTAACATACTCATCTATTCTCCTTTACTAATTTTTATATTATCAGGATACTGTCTTTCTAAATCTTCTAAACATGTAATCATATTAGAAAAAACTTTTTTTACATTTTCATCATTAGTATTATTAATAATTTCAATTTTATTTAAATCATCAGTATACTTAACATCTTTATTAAATTCGATTGCTAAGTTCACACTTGATAGAATAATACTTGATGCAGATGCACAAACAATATCTTTTCCTTGATCGGCATATCCAGCATGCCCTGTTATTTTTAAATTTTTAAAATCATTATTATATACTACTTTTATCATAATTATTTAACAGAAATCTTTTTAACCACTAACTTAGTATATGGTTGACGATGTCCTTGAGTATTACGATATTTTTTCTTAGGTCTAAATTTAAAAACAACGATTTTTTTAGCTTTACCTTGTTTTTCTACTGAACAAACAACTTTAGCTCCATCAACATATGGAGTTCCAGCTTTGCCATCAACATATAAAACATCAGTAAATGTTACTTCTGAACCAACTTCTTTATCTAATTTTTCAACATAGATAGTTTCGCCTTCAGAAACATAATATTGTTTTCCACCTGTAACAAATATAGCTTTCATCCAACATTACCTCCTTATATATATTTTTGAGTCACGCCTTTAAGGTACATAAGTTTGTTTTTTAATAGAAAACCTTTTTAGTGCGGTTTTTCCGGGAAAGCCCTTCAAACGTAGATAATAATATCAAATATTAGAACAATTGTCAAACTTATTTCGTAATATTTCTTGCTCGTTTTTAAGCTTTTTATCAAAGAAAAATGATAGTTCTTCTCTTTTTAATTTCTTTAAATTAACTTTTTGATGATATTTTACTTTTTTATAATGAAAATCACCTAGTAGTCTTTCCAAATAAAACATATTTATTAGCATCTTTTTATTCTTTAATTCTTTTATAAACATAATTAATAAAAAGGTTGCTAAGATAAAGTTCAAACTACTATTTTTTATTCCATAAATTAAAAAAACAATATAAAGTATTATATTTAAAAAATAAAGTAATTTTAATGAATAATAATATGGAATATATCTCGAAAATAAATTAAACATTATTTTACTTCCATCAAGTGGTATTAGAGGTATAAGATTCAATAATATTAATGATACATTAATATCCAACAAAACCTTACTTCTAATAAAGAAGATACTAATAAATATAAATATTACTTGAAATATAAATCCACCTGAAGATATAAGCAAATCTTTATATATTTCACAATTAATCTTTTTATCTATTTTAATAATTCCACCAAAGGGATATACATCTATTTTCTCTATTTTAAAGTGAAACAATTTTATAAAATATATATGACCAAGTTCATGAATTAAAAAAGTTAAAAAAAATAAAGTAAATACGTAAAAATACCCTGAATAAATATATAAAGCAATTACAAAATATGTGCTTAGATTAATTTTTATTCTTTTTATAGTCTTCATATTTAATATATTTACCATCTTTCTCAATAAGAAGATAAATGTATTCGCTTTTACTTGATCCAATTAAACTATTTTTATTTAAATACTCATATGGTTTAACATCACTATTTTCAATATTTCCATACCATATATTATATCCGTCAATGCCTTGCACAATAATTGTTTCGTTAAAATTTTCTTTAGGCCCTTTATAAATTACAATTCCGCTTTCAATTGTTCCAATTGGAGCATTAGTTGCAACTTTTATGAAATTCTTCTGAGTTAACCATTTTGTTTTCATCATTTTTTAAATATAATACTTCCTTACCTATAATTTTTTTAGAGAGTTTATTTATTTTTATAAAATTAAGTGACTTGTTAAATATTTCATTTTTTATGTCATTTATGAACTTTGGATTGTGTTTTTTTATAATTAATATTCCTAATATTACTATAACTATAATAAATATTTTACTTATTAATTTACTTATGCTTTTCTTTAATTTATATCTTTTTTTCATACATAATTATATTAAAAAATATAGTTTTTATGACTGTTTAAATAAAACATTATATTTATAACTAAACTGAATATTTATAACTAAACTGATAATATATGACGGCGTAATCATAAAATATAAATTATTTAAAGCTAATAAATTTGATGCTATAAAAACATTATAAATCAATATATAGAATTTAAATAAATTCTTGCTCTTCTTTGGATACAAGTAATACGTTAATAGCATAATAATAGTTGATGTGAAATAATAGTTTAAAAGTGTTATATCAAATAATAAGCCGTACATAGCATAATAAGTAATATGTCTTTTTTTCTTTATTAGATATGAAAGAAAAGGGAAAAATAAAATACAGCTATATATATTTGAAAATATATCAATTATTATCATTTATAACTCCTAAATAACGGATTTTATATGGATTTACATTAAATGTTATATATATTCTATCTTTTTCTATTTCTTTCACTTTTCCAACAGGAATATTTGAAGATGAATAATTATATTTTGATGTAAATACAACATCATTTTTCTCAACATTACTACAGTTAATTAAATCATTTATGTAGTATTTATTATTCTTAACTCTAAGGGTTCCAAAACATTCATTTATTTCAACTGCAATATTAGTTTTATTTGAGTAAATAAGTCTGACAATTGAAAAATCTTTGAATACTTTTATGGTTTCTCCTACTAAGCCATCACTATTTACAACAAAAGATAATTCTTTAATTCCGTCATTACTTCCCTTATTAATAATAACTAAATTGTTAAGTTTTTTTATAGATAAATTTATGATTTCAGCTGGTGTAAATGTATAATTCTCTCTAAGCAAATCATAAGTGTTTTTTATCTCTTTGTATTCTTTTTCATATTTTGGAGTGCTATTTTTAGTCAATTTTTGAAAATTATTTTTAGTAAACGAAATTTTATACATAAATATACATAGTATTAGCACTATTGTAATTATAAAATTAACCACAATCTTTTCCATTTTCATAAATACTCACCATTAATAGTATTTGATAATGTTTTAAAATTATAAAAAATTGTTTTTAATTGATTAATATTTCTTGATAGGATTTAAAAATTATAGTATACTAATAAAGAGAATAAAGGATTAGACGGTGATACAATGTTCAAAGAATTTGATTACGATAATAAGCCTATTGTTGAAATAGTTAATGAAATAATTACTGATGCTGTTTCTCATGATGCATCAGACATCCACTTTGATCCATATCCTGATAATTTACATATCAGAATACGTATCGATGGTGAACTAGTTGATTATGCAATTGCACCAGATTCTGTAAAAAAGAATCTTTTAACTCGTGTAAAAATAATGGCTGGCATGAACATTACTGAAACTCGTCTTCCACAAGATGGTGCTATTAAGCAAAATATTAATGGTAACGATTTGGACTTGCGTGTATCTTCACTTCCAATTCTTGATGGTGAAAAAGTTGTTATTCGTATCTTAGATTATTCAATGAGTACTGCTGGACTTGAAAATCTAGGGTTTAGTGAAGAAAACTACCAAAACATTACAAAGATTTTAAAAAACCCACATGGAATTATCCTTGTAACAGGTGCTACTGGTTCAGGTAAATCAACTACCGTTTATGCAATGCTTCAAAAACTTAATACTCCAAACAGAAACGTAATTACAGTTGAAGACCCAGTCGAAATGAAAATTGAAGGTGTTAACCAAGTTCAGACAATGAGTGAAATTGGTTTAACATTTGGTAATACACTTAGAAGTATCTTACGTCAAGACCCAGATATAATAATGATCGGAGAAATTCGTGATGACGAAACAGCAAGAATTGCCGTTCGTGCATCAATAACTGGTCACTTAGTATTATCTACTATCCATACAAATAACTCTCTTAATACAATTGAACGTTTAACAGATATGGAAGTTGAAAGATACTTACTTGGAGCTGCTTTAACAGGTATTGTTTCACAAAGACTATGTAAGAGTTTATGTCCTCATTGCCGTAAATTAAGACCAACAACAGATTATGAAAAAATATTATTTAAAGAAGTATTAAATCAAGATGTTTTACAAATATATGAACCTGTAGGTTGTGATAAATGTATCCAAGGATATAAAGGACGTATCGCAATTCATGAAGTATTAATTATTGATCAGGAAATTAGAGACGCTATTGTTGACAATGTAAGTAAAGAAGAACTTAGACGTTTAGTTTATAATCGTGATAATTCTGCAAATACTCTACTTAAAGATGGATTGCAAAAAGTTTTAAGTGGTTATACAAGTTTTGAAGAAATATTAAGAATAATAGATATTGATGAAGACCTTGGTGAAGAAGACGAACAAATTAAGAATGCATTAATTGGTAATAAGAAAAGAGCTTCTCATACAAATTTAAAAGAAGCACATGTTGGACAAATTGATACATCTGCATTTGGTGGTGATCAAGAGCGTAATAGACCTGCTACTCACCCTACTCCACAAGTTATGCCTCAAGCTATTAACCAGCAAGCTATAAGACCTCAGCAAGGACCAACACCACAACCAATGCCACAACAAAATCCTGCAGCAAATAGGACTCCAACAATGCAAAATACTCAAGCTGCATTACAACAAAGAATGCAACAACCACAAGCTGTTATGCCACAGCCAACTATGCCACAACCAACTATACAACAAGCACCAGGAGTTCAAGTACATCCTCAAAATAATATAAATCTTCCAACAAGAGATATTGATGCATTATAGAAATTAAAAAAGATATAAGATTTAATTCTTATATCTTTTTTTATAACATAAAGTATTTACTAATTAATTTACTGAATAGATCCATATTTAGAAAAACAATTAATAAAGCTGATATTATAAATGGTCCAAACGGAACTATTGGTTCTTTTTTTATAATAGAAACAATAATTGCGTATGGGAAAGCTATAAATGCTGAAAGAATAAATGCAGCTAGACCTAATTTTATACCAAGTACAACGCCAAGTAGTATAGCTAATTTAATATCTCCCCCACCAAGAGATTCTTTTTTAAATGCTTTATCGCCAAACAATTTAATTAGTAATAATACTAAAAACATAAGTATTCCAGCTATTACAGCTAAGTAAAAAGCCTTAAATCCAAAGAAATAAAACTTCAAGCCAAGCACTAATATAATGGCTGTAAAAAGTGGACTATCACTAATAATATAATATTTAAAATCACTTATAAAAATTATGATTGTAAGTGAAAATAAAATTAGTGAAACATAAAACATATAATCAAATTTAAATAAGTAATATGAAAGCATAAATGAAGCAGATGTAATTAATTCAATTAAAACAGTTAAAAAAGGAATCTTGGCCCCACAGCTGCGGCATTTTCCTTTTTGAAGAATATATGAAATAACTGGAATTAATTCATACCAAGCTAACATATGCTTACAATTATCGCAGTGTGAACCTGGTTTAACAATTGATTCGCCTTCTGGTAATCTTGTTGCAACTACCAAGTAAAATGAACCAAAAATTAAACCAAAGATTCCTAAAATAACATATATCATATAAACCTTTACCCCACTATTTAATACTATCGTATAATCCAAACATTGGTCCCATTACTGCAAGAATGATAGCTCCAACTACGAAAGCTAGTGTACAAATAAGAACTGGTTCGATAAAGTTTTTAAGATTTGTAACTAAGTTTCTATGTTGTTCTTGATAATACTCTGAAACTTTTTGCATCATATGTGCAAGTTCACCAGTTGATTCACCAGTTACAATCATGTGATATGCAACATCTGGAATTGCCCAGTGGTTTTTAAATGATTCAGAAATGCTTTCACCTTTACTTATATTATCAATTGTTTGGAACATTATGTCTTTATATATTTCATTATTAGTTATCTTAACTAAGATATCCATACTATCTGTAATAAATACGTTGTTTTTAAGCAGTGATGCAAATGTCTTAGTAAAGATTGTCATTTCATTATAAATAATTAAATTTTTTACAACTGGCATATGCATTAAAGCTTTTTGAACATATATTCTAAATGCTTTAACTTTCTTATATAAGAATGCAAATACAATTACTATTATTGCTATTACTAAGATTATATAAAACCAGTTATTCTTCAAGAAGTTACTTGCACCTATAATAAAGGCGGTCAGTCCAGATATTTTTAAGTCTGACTGCTTATAAATATCGGTAAACTGTGGAATAACATAAACAAGAATAAATATAACTACACCGATAGCAAAAATAGAAATAATTGCTGGATACATGATAGCACTTATCATTTGTTTTCTTGTTTTATCAATTTCAGTATAATAATCTGCCATGTCATCTAGTGTTTCTTCTAGAGTACCAGATGCCTCAGCAGCTTTAATCATATTAATTAAAAGTCCAGGGAACATTTTTCCTTGTTTCTCAAGAGCAACTGAGAAATCTTCACCAAGTGTTAATTGATAAACAATTGATTGGAATGCTCTTTTTCTGTTTTTATTTTTTCTACCTAATTGTTCACCAAGTATTTTAACTGAATTTGTAAGTGTAATACCTGCTTTTAAATAAGTAGATAACTGAGTAAGCCAGAATAGCAAATCTTTTACTTTCATTTGTCTATTTGTAATATTAGATCTACCATACATCATATTTATAAATCTTGATGTTTTAATTTGGAATACTTCATAACCTTCATTTACTAAGAATGCATTAACATCTGATTTAGAAAGACCAGCGATAACCTCAGTAGAAAAGCGTCCTGATTTGTCTCTAACTGTTGCTTGATACATAACAGCTTCAGGATTTCTAACTGAACCACTTACTTTTAAGTCTTCAATTAATTTTTTTTGTTCTTGTTCAAGCTTATCTATATATTTAGCACTGTATCTAACTTTAGATTCTTTGATTTGCCTTTTATCAGCTTTACGGTTTCTTTCAAATTCATCTTCTTTTTTATATTGTGCATTTTTAACAGCTGTTTCAGCAGATATTCTTGCATTGCTTACACCTGATGAAACTAAATCCACAGTTAAAAATTTAAAACCAGATAAGAAACTCTTAAATACGGTATAAATAAGCATAAATGGAAAAGTAATAATATTCATGACTAAGTTATTTGAATTTTTACTAGAACTCATACCTGTCCACCTCTACTCTATCATACTAAAAATTATATCATATCAAGTTGAAATATTAAAGTATTATTTTGTTAAATAAGTAATTATTTTTTGTTAGCTACCATATTATATTTTAGGTGGTAATTATGTTTTCTAATAATAATCAATTACTTTTAAAAATTATTAATGGCGCCTCTAATATTATTTCTACATCCAAGAAGATTATTCCAATATATAATGATATAAAACCTTTAATAAATAAAATTAAAAATATAAAAGAATTTATATCTAGTAAGAATATAAACTTATTTAAACCCTCAAATAATGTTCTTGAAAGCAAAAAAGAAGAAACAATTACAAATGTAAATGTTTCTTCTAATCCTCAGTTTTTTATCTAGATATATATTCTTTATAATAAGATAATATTTTTTTTAAATTATCTTTTTTAGGCTTATCAGTCACCTTTTCAATAATTGATAATATGTTTTCTAAATTTTCTTGATAATACCATTTATTATCACTTTTATAAATTCCGCACATATATTCCTGTTCTGATAAAGATTGTTTCCCTTTATGGGACACAATAATGTCATAGTTAATGTCTTTGTCTTTTAAACATGTTTCATCTACTATGCTGAATGAAATTTCATTAAGATACTTTCTTAATTCGTCCAAATTATTATTTGATTGAATAATTAATTTATCAATATGTTTAAGATCTGCATTATCTATGATATTTTTAATAGTAGAAAAACCCATACCAGTTATAATAAGCGTATTATATTTAGATATATCAATTTGCTTTACTCCATCACTTAAATATAAATTAATTTTATCTTCTAAATTATATTTAAATACATTTTCTTTAGCATTACTTAATACTTTATTTGATATATCTGAACCATCTGCAATACTTACAATATTATTTTTAATTAAAAATATTGGTAATAATGCATGATCTGTACCAATATCTAAAATAGAGTCTTTAGCATCAACTAGTGATGCAATAGTTTTAATACGATTTGAAACCATATTAGTCAACCATAAAATCTTTTAATTTTTTAGCACGAGATGGATGACGTAGTTTTCTTAAAGCTTTTGCTTCGATTTGACGAATACGTTCACGTGTAACATTAAATCTTTTACCAACTTCTTCAAGTGTGTGACATGTTCCATCAATTAAACCAAATCTAAGTTCAAGAACTTCTTGTTCTCTTTCTTGAAGTGTCATTAAAACATTTTTAATTTCTTCTTTAAGAATTTCATTAGTTGCATATTCTTCAGGTGACATACTTGATTTATCTTTAATGAAATCACTTAAATGAGAATCATCTTCCTCACCAATTGGTGTTTCAAGTGAAACTGGTTCTTGACTAATTTTAATTACCTCACGAACCTTGTCTACACTAATACCCATTTTTTTAGCAATTTCTTCTTCAGAAGGCTCACGATTAAGTTCAAGTGTCATTTGTCTTTGAATACGAACCATTTTATTGATTGTCTCAACCATATGAACTGGTACACGAATAGTTCTGGCTTGGTCAGCAAGTGCTCTTGTTATAGCTTGTCTAATCCACCATGTTGCATATGTAGAAAATTTGTATCCTTTATCATAATCAAATTTATCTACTGCTTTCATTAAGCCTATATTACCTTCTTGAATTAAATCAAGGAATAATAATCCACGACCAACATATCTTTTAGCAATTGATACAACTAGTCTTAAGTTAGATTCAGCTAGTTGTTGTTTTGCGTCTTCATCACCATTTGCAATTTGAATACTTAATTTTAATTCTTCCTCAGGTGAAAGCAAACTAATACGTCCAATTTCTTTTAGATACATTCTAACTGGATCATTAATGTTAACGTCTTTTGTTATCTCTTCATCAGCTAAAATAACAGGTTCATCATCAGCATGTTTACCGCCTTCTCCACTTGATTCATCGTCAGTATCATCTGATACTACTGCTATACCATTTTCTATTAATAAATTATATAGTTCATCAAGAGAGTCAGCATCAATTTCTAATCCTTTTAATTTTTCTGCTAATTGCTCATATGTTATAAAACCTTCTTTTTTACCAATTTCTATTAATTCTTTTTCTCTTTCTTCTAATGTTTTAATTGCTTCCATTACTTTCCACTTCCTTCTTTAGTTTGGTTAACTCTTCAGTTAATTCTATTTTTTTATTTACATCTTTTTCGTTCTTTATTTTTGTTTTTATTTCTTTAATTTCTTTATTAAGTAACATCTTTTTTTCTGCTTTTATGTATTCACTAAATAATTCATCATTTATATCTAAGTCACCATACTTAGACACAATATCTATTATTATACTCTGCATCTCGACTTTATCCGATAAATACGTTATGAAATCAGCAATGTTTATGGTGTTATTTTGTTCATAGTAATACCTAATTTCACTTACAATATTTCTTTGCCATTTTTCAGGTAAGAAACCAAGTTGTTTAATAAATAGTTTTATGTATTTGCCATTTGATATCATTCCAAGAATTATATTTGCAACCGCTTCATCAATTTTTAATGCTACAGTTTTTTCATCAGGGTTTTTTTCTATTTTTTGTTCTTTTTCTTCACCTGCAAAATTTGACGCTAAATTAGAATAATCCAAATTATAATCTTTGGCAAGTTTTTTTAACGTTACTTCAATTAAAATCTTATCAGTTTCATTTTTTAAATCATTAATTACTAGTTTAATATATTTAGATAAATCTGTTACGTCATCTAAATTAAGATTTTCTTTAAAATATTCAAGCTTATAATTTAGAAAACTTAATGGGTTTTTAATTAAATTCTCAAATTTTTCTACACCATATTTATTCAAATACTCATCTGGGTCTTTTGCACCGCTAAGCAAGACTATTTCAGGAATTATACCACTTTTGACTAGAATATTACCATTTTGATACATACCTAGTTTTCCAGCAGAATCATTATCCATCATTAGAATAACTTTGCATCTTAGTTTTTTAATGGCATCAACTTGATCTGATGTAAGGGCTGTGCCCATCAGTGCAATAACATTTTTAAATCCAGATGCATACATTTTTAAGGCATCCATGTTTCCTTCTACTATTATTAATTCATGAGCATTTCGTACATGATTCTTAGCTCGGTGAAAATTAAATAATATTTTACCTTTTTTGAAAATCTCAGATTCCTTTGAATTAATATATTTTGGATTATTACTATCTTTGTATATTCTTCCTGTAAAACCTAAAACATTTCCTTCCAGATCATGTATAGGAATCATGATTCTATCATTAAAAACATCATGTGTATACTTTTCAAGTGATATTAAAGATGTTTTTTCTATATCTGCATCCTTATATTCTTTTTTGTTTAAAAATGAATATAACATATTATTTTTAGGAGATAACCCAAATTCAAATTCTTTAATGATATCGTTACTAAAATTACGAGATTTTAAATATTTTAAAGCTTCTTCGCCATCTTTTGTATTTAAATAATTTTGAAAATATTTAGAGGCATCTTTTAATATATTATAATATACAACAAGGTTTTTATTTATATTATCTTTCTTTTCAGCTGTATACTCAAAGTTTATTCCTGCTTTTCTTGCAACAATAGCAACTGCTTCTAAAAAAGATACATTTTCATAGTTTTGAACAAAAGTAAAAACATTACCAGCAGCGCCACAAGAAAAACAGCGATATATTTGTTTATCACTTGATACACTCATACTTGGAGCATGGTCTTCGTGAAATGGACACACACCAAAAAAATTCTTACCTTTGCTAGTTAAAGGTACATAATCTTTAACAACATCTACAATATTTACACTATTTCTTATTTCATTAATTTTGTTTTCATCTATATATGCCATCTAAAATACCTCTACAATAATATATATATCCGAAAGATACCTGATTTCCTTTTTTTTAATTGAAAAAATTGTGTTTTTTTATAAAAATCACGATTTTTTTCAATTTTTTCAAGTTTCCCCTGAAAAACTAGTTGTTTTTTTTTATTCTTTTTATCACATGTTATTAGATATATTCCACTATCAATATCTTTATATTTAAAAGTACCATTCTTTTTTATTTTATATATACTATTAATCTTGTAATGGTATATTTCATCATTACTTTGTAAAATAACCAACTCTCCAATTTTTAATTTATAAAGATTTTTAAAATAGCTAATACTACTATTACCAGAATGAGATGCTATTATAATTGAACCTTTTTGTTTTTTTATATCATAATTATTTATAAGTTCTAAGCCATAATCAACACTATTATATTTTGAATCATAATCATATATATTTTCGTCTAATTGAATAGTTGGTATAAGTAATCTTAATTTGTTATCACTATAATTAATATTATAATTATCAATCCTCGTTAGTGATAATAAAAAGACAAATAAAATATACAAATAATTATTTAAAAAACTTAACATATATAAACCATAATAAAAGAGATGCTGGTATTCCTAGTAAATATATTAAGCTTCTGCTTTTATATGTATAGGGAATCTTTATAGTTTTCTCATCTAAATTTTCATTTAAATTAATTTCGTTTTTATCAGGAGTTGTTATAGGTTTTTTAATTTCCGTAGTTTTTTTAGGTTCTTCTTTTTTTAAAGAACATACATTAATAATAGTTAAGTCATTATTTTTCGAATTAAAATCATATATGTATTCATTCTGATTATATTTTTCAGGAAGTGATTTAACTCTTATTTTAAATGATCCAACTGGAATATAATCTGAAATACACTTTCTATCTTTATTACATGTAATTTCGCTTATTACCTCATCATCTTCATCTAAAACCTCGTATGTTCCACCTATAAATACACTTTCACTACTTTCTTCATCACATTCATTAATCATAACTTTACCTGCAGTTATTAATATACTAATAGATAGTTTATCTTTAAATATGTCTCCCCTTGTTAATATATTTTGCCCATTTTCATTATAGTGAAATTTAGGTTCTTTATAATATTTATAATCTAAATCAATTTCTGCTTCTTCACCTACATCAAGAGCGTTATTTAAATCTAATATATTTGAGTTTACTTCTCCAACAGAACTTTGATATCTATTTAGTAGCATATTTACATCAGTTATTTTTATATCATCATTATAATTAAATATATATTCATCACTTAAAGCTGGTCTATCTTTATGATTATTAACTAAATTATATATTTCATCAATTTCATATTTAAACATGTTTTCTATTTTATTATGATGTTCATCAACAAAATACATTGTCCAGTTTGATGGCATTAATTCTTTCCATATAATGTACTGCGTTATAGCATACCACTTAATGTCTGTGTGATTTCGATATTTATATCCATAATAAGCTATTTTTTTAATCTTTTCCCATTTATCTGCTTGAATATTAAATTTAGAATTATAATTTACTTCATCAGTGTATTCTCCTTGCGATAAAGTTGCACCTGGTTCAATGCAATAAACTAGCTCGTTAGTTCCTTCTTTGTATATTTCGCGAAACTGTCTGTAGACTTTTTTATTTATTCTATCCATGTAAATATATATTCCTGGTACATGACCACCTAGATAAAACTTACTAGTTGCACTAGATTTATCTATAAAAGCAAAAAACATAAATAGTATTAAAGATAAATATATTGTTTTTTTCATAATATTCGACAAAAAATCTCACATATACTTTAATATGTGAGATAGATATCTTTAAATTATCACTAAATTATGTGTGTTTCAAGAATATCTTTTGTCGAATAATATTATAGATTCTATAGATAATACTTAAAGCAAACACAGTGATAATAGCTCCAGTATATACCTTGAAGATAAAGACCAAAATAAATGATATAAGACCTACTAAGATACTATAAATTGTGATTTCATTTGATATAGATGGGCTTGATTCATTTATCGGAGCTATAAAAATAAATGAAAAGAATGACGTACCATTTAAAAGTAATATCAAATTATTCAAATATGATTTTGTTATAAACATATAAATAAAAGAAAAAACTATAAATGTTATTGATGAAATAATAAAAATATTCTTTTTATATGTTTTTATAAACGACAAAATTACATATGATATTAGTAACCAAAAGACACTTGATGTATATAAAAATGATGCTCCTCTTCCGAAAAATAAATCAAATAAAGTAAATTTGTACATATTAGTTATTTCCATAGGATTGAATATAATAGAATTATTAAATATTTTATTTAAAATGATTAATATAGTGCATAAAAATGCTATGTTATTTATTTTTAAATGATTTGGAACTAAAGCAACTACAAACATCATACCTATACATATTGAAAAATATGCAATCATATTAAAATCGAATGGAGCTACTAAACCAGCTAAAACACCAAATTTTAAAAGTTCACTTTTTTTATTTTTAAATATAAGTCCTATTAAATAACCTATTAAAATAGATATTAATGGATACATAGCTACTTTAAATACTTCAAATAGATTAATATACTTATTTGTATATAATAAATATCCATTTTTATATATTCCATATATAAATAAAGGAGCTACTGCTAAATAGAAAAGATTTTCATTTCTTGTTTCTTTAGAAAATATATATGTTTGATTCATAAACTATCTAATCCTTCCTATTTTAGATGGGCATATGTATGAACACATGTTACAGTCAATACATTTTCCAGGGAATGGTCTTCCTGATAATTTATATTTTTGAGGATTTAATTTTTGGGGACAATATTTATTACATAGTCCACAGTTTATACATTCTCTTGGTTCTTCAAGATCCTTTTTTAATATTACTATTGAATTTATACTTGAATCTAAAACGTCGGTTGGTGTTATAATTTCTCCTTTTATTGCACTGTTTTTAAGGATTATATCTTCTGGTTTAAGTTTTATTTTACATTCTTGTAATAAATCAGATATTAAAACATTTAATTTAGTTGTAATTAAATAATCAGTTTTTAAACTATATGATGATATTAAAACTTCTTTTTCAATTATCTTTTTACCTCTTTTAATTATTGTATACAAATAATATAAATCTGTAGGCGTTAGAACTAAAGCATTCTTTAGATTAAGTTTTCTTGTTATTAAAAGAGGATGTGAACACGGATATTTATCGTGAGTTAAAGTAATATTAATATCAGGGTACATTCCAGATAAATTCGTTATATATTCAATATTTGCCTCATCAGTATCGCTTGCAATAATATATGGGTTTTTAATTTCAAATATTTGTGATAATGCATCAAACATTTCCATAATATCGCTATTATGAATATTAAATACAGATGAATATACTTTTTCAGCATCTTCGCAAACTACAAGTGATAAAACAAAATTATCAATTGAATCAAAATTATTTAAAAAATATTTAATATTATCTGAATATAGTTTTGAATTTGCATCATTAAGTAAGTCTAATACTTCTTTTTTAGATAGATTATTTATCTTCTTTCTTAATACTTTATTAGAATTAAATTTTTCTTTATAGTCATTTTGAATAACAAGATAATTATTATTATCTAATTCTTTTGTGCCTAAAACTTTACCAGATACAGTTGAGTAAATATCATTTCCATTAATGTTGAATAAAACTTGTTCTTTTAATACTTTTGATTTACCATCAATAAAGTATTTAACGGAATTATTAATTTTAAAATATAAGTATTCAGGTGAAAGATATTCTTTTTTTATAATTTTTTTAGGAATAAATTTGTCTTTTGCCATGTTACTTCACCTTCTAAATAATTATAACTTAAAAGGAAGAAAAAATAAAATTATTTTTCTTCCTTATTGCTTCTAAGCGTTAAATATAAATTATTTGCAACTTCTTTTGGTAAAATACTTTCAAGTTCTTCAAGAGATGCTTCTTTTAATTTAACAGCGCTTCCAAATTTACTTAATAATTCTTTTTTTCTTTTAGGCCCAATTCCTTCAACTTCATCTAGATAACTGCTAATTAAGCCCTTACTTCTTATTTGCCTATGATATGTAATTGTAAATCTATGAACTTCATCTTGCATAAAAGTTAAAAAGTTAAATAAATCACTGTTTTTTTCAATTGGTATTTCTTCCAATGTATCACCATCAATTAAAGCACTTGTTCTATGGTGATTATCTTTCTTTAATCCACATAGTTTGATTTTATCATCTAAAGCAAGTGATGAAAGAACTTCCTTAGTAGCATTAATTTGAGTTAAACCTCCGTCTACTAAAATTAAATCAGTTAGATTCTCGCCATCAACTAAAGCATGATAGTATCTTCTATATATAACTTCTTTCATAACATGATAATCATCGTTTACATCTTTAGTTGATTTATATTTACGGTAAGCATTTTTTACTGGTTCTCCATTAATAAATACAACCATACCACTAACTGTAAATGTTCCAAACAAGTGAGCATTATCAAATAATTCAATTCTACTTAAGTTTTTAATATTAAGAAGTTTACCTAATTCATTATTTACATCTTTAGTTCTTTTATTCTTGTTATCAATTAACTTGCTTTCTCTTTCAAAAAATATTTTAGCATTGTTACATGCCATATTAACAAGTTCTTTCTTTTTACCTTTTTCAGGTATAATAATATTCATATCATAAACATCTTCAAGAACTTCTAAACCTTCAAATGGTTTATATATTAGTATCTCCTTAGGTATTTCATGGTTTTTATAAAACATACCAATATAGTTAAATAAATCTTCATCTAAACTTGATACAATATCTATTATTTTATTATGAGATTCTAATAGTTTTCCATTTCTTATAAATAAAATATTTATTGATAAACTATTATTTGTATAATATACACCTATAATATCTCTATTTACATAATCATTTAAAACAATATATTGTTTTTCTGAAATAATATTAATGTATTCAAGTTCTTCCTTTAATTCTTTAGCTAATTCAAAGTTTAAATTATCTGAAGCTTGATTAATCTTTTCTTTAATTTTATTTACGATTACATCTGTATTACCTCTTAAAAATGATAAAACTTCAGATTCCATTAAATTTAACTTATTTTCATCAATATTTTTTTGACAATATCCTAAACATTCACCAATGTGATAGTATAAACACACTTTATTTGGCATACCATCGCACTTTTTAAATGGATATAATCTATTAAGAAGTTTAACTATTCTTCTTGCAGCATATGCGTTAGGATATGGGCCAAATAGATATTTTTTATCAGATTTTCTAGCATTTAGATATCTAGATACTTTTAGTTTTGGATATGGTTTGGAAATATATTCTATATATGGATATGATTTGTCATCTCGAAGTAGTATGTTATATTTTGGATCATAATGTTTTATTAAATTAATTTCAGTTAAGAAAGCCTCAACCTCAGTATTTGTTACAATATACTCAAATGTATCAACTTCAGAAACCATTATTTTAGTTTTCCCGGTTACTCTACCATTAAAGTATGAATGAAGTCTTTTATTTAAATCTTTAGCTTTACCTACATAAATTACTACCCCATTTTTATTCTTCATTTGGTATGATCCAGGTAAATGAGGTACTGATTTTAATAACTCTTTAATTTTATCCATATATATCACCACTTCAGTTAAAAGTATTATACTACAAATAAGCGATTTTATTGTATAATTAATTTATCAAGTGTGGTGATTATATGAATCTAATAAAAGAATCATTGTATGAAATAAAAAAATCTAAATTTTATGCATATAATTATTTGGTAGATAATATTGATGAAATAAACAATATTTTAGATACTTTAAGAAAAGAACATAAAAAGGCTAGACATATTGTCTATGCATACAAAATAGATGGTGTTGAAAAGAAGTTTGATGATGGTGAACCTTCTGGCACTGCTGGAATGCCACTATATAATATAATTAATAAAAAGAACTTAAATCACACACTTATAGTAGTTGTTAGATACTTTGGTGGAATAAAACTTGGTGCTGGTGGTTTACTTAGAGCTTATAATCAAGCTGGATCTGATGTAACAAAATAAAAAACACTTATAAAGTGTTTTTTTATTTGAATTCATTTTCAAGTTCTTCTTTATTTCTTAAACCTATTATTTTCTTTACTTCTTTTCCATCAGTAAATTTAATAAGTGTTGGAATAGACATTACGCCAAATTCTCTTGCAATATCAGGAAATTCATCAACGTTAATTTTTAAAACATCAAATGAATCTATTTCTTCTAAAATGCTCCCAACCATCTTACAAGGTCCACACCAATCAGCATAAAAATCAACAACAATGTTTCCTTTAATTTCTTTTTCAAAATCTTCTTGTTTTTCTAAATGTTTAATCATATCTAATTAAATCCTTTCTATTAATTCCTTTTAATTTTCCAATCATTATAAGTTCTTCAACTTCTTTTTTAGAAACTACTTCATATTTTATTAATGTATTTGTTACATCAATGTTACACTTGTTTTTATCTTCATCATCATGACAAGTTTTAACAACATCATTAATCTCTTCATATGCCAAATAATTTCTACTTGTTTCTTTTGAAAATAAAACTGTTCTTTCCATTATTATTTTTGATATAAATGAATTATATACATATTTTCTTGTTGTATTTACATTTAGAAGCATAAATAACATTACAAAGGTTATAACAAGAGCATTTATAGCACCCACTATAATACTTAATATTTTTGACGGAATAGTTAAAACAATTGTTTTATCAATTAATTTTTGAAGTATTCCTGTTATATTTAATAGTATTGCTAAAAAACCAAATAAGAACATAAATATTATAATAAACGCAATTCCTTCATATATAAGGATATTTAATGATGATATACCTTTGTATACTCCCTTAAATGTAAAAAATGGACATGTTTTTAAAAGAATTCCAGCAAGTTCACTTCGAAATATAAATGAAATAAACATAATTAAAGTTATACCTATTAAGGAAATAATACCTTTTAAAAATCCTTTTTTGAATCCAGCATACATGCCAAGAATAAATATTAAAATGATTATAATATCTAGCACATTCATATAATACCTCTTCTATATTTTTATTATAGTATAATATAAGTGAAAAAAGAAGAAAAATATGTTAAAATTATTTTATTGAAGGGATGTATTATAATGACAATAGTCTTCAAATTAAGTGATAATTTAAAACCTAAAGTAATAGCTCATTACGAGGATATGTTTAAAGAAAAAACTCCTCCATATGCTATATTTCAAGCACAAGAATTAGATGGAACTGTAATTACTTTATATGAATCAGGTAAAATAATGTTTCAAGGTATTTCAGCTGATATAGAGGCTAATTTATGGATTGATATGGAAAGACATCTTAACAATCGCATTATAGATATTACAACTGGTAAAGATAAAAATAAAAACGATAATAAAAAAGAAGATGTTAAACCAATTACTAATAAGGCTGCCATTGGATCTGATGAAGTTGGAACTGGAGATTTTTTTGGACCTATTGTTGTTACTGCATCATTTGTATCAAAAGAAGATCAACAATTTTTAATAGATTTAGGAGTAAAAGACTCTAAAAAAATAACAGATGAAACAATTATTAAAATAGCTCCAAAAATTATTGAAAGAATACCTCACTCTACTTTAATATTTGATAATGAATCATATAACAAATTTCATACTGATGATATTAATATGAATAAAATAAAAGCGATACTTCATAATAAAGTGCTCTTAAACTTAATCAAAAAAGAATATCCATATGAAGAAATTATTATAGATCAGTTTGTTAATCCAAAAAAATATTATGAATATATAAAAGATGCCAAAGAAATTGTTAAAAATATTACTTTCTTTACTAAGGCAGAAGATAAATACTTATGCGTTGCGGCATCAAGCATTATAAGTCGTTATGTATTTTTAAAGAAAATGGATGAATTATCAAAAGAAATTGGTATGGAAATACCAAAAGGTGCTGGAACTATCGTTGATGAAGTTGCACAAAAAATAATTGATAAATATGGTTTTGAAAAGTTAAATACTATTGCAAAACTAAATTTTAAAAATACTGATAAATTAAAAAAGTAATCATTTGATTACTTTTTTTATATACAAAATAAATTTATTAAATAATAACCCAAATTTTCTTTATTAAATTTAAATTCTTTAATTCCCATATCAATATTTGAAAGTTCAACTAATAGATTTAGAAACTCTTCTTCAGTTCTAATATTTGCCTTTTTAGATAACTTATTATATGAAAAATCTTTTATATTAAATATAGTTAATACCTCATTTAATTTATTTGAATCTTTTCTATAATGTTTAATTAAGTATGTTACCCTTACATTCCACGCAAGAAGTGCTACTAAAGAGGAAATATCAATATTAAGAATTTTCATATTATTAACGCATTTAAGAGCTTCTTTTTCATTCATATCCATTAATGCATCAATAAATCTATTATTATTACCATCAGGTGTTAAGGATACTAAGTTAAACGCTAATTCATCTGATATATTATCTTTACCAAGTATTAGGAGTTTATCAATTTCACTTAGCATTATGTCATAGTCATTTAAACATGATTCAGCTATATAATTTAGTGCTTTTTCTGATATGTGTGATCCATGTTTTTTTATATATTCTTTTACATCATTTTGAATATTAAACTTATTTTTACTTATACTTTCATAAATTTTATAATCTTTAAAAATCTTTGAATAATATATGTTTTTCTTATCTACTTTTTTTGTGATAAAAACAACCTTAGTTATTTCAGACGGATGATCAAAGTAATTTGTTAAGGATTCATCTTCGAATCCTTTATCAAATATTTTATCGGCATTTTCAACAACAACATATTTTTCATCATCAAATAATGAAACCGATGAAAATTCATATAATATGTCATCTATAGATGAATCATTTAAATCTATTTTTACAACATTAGAAAAATCACCGTAAATCTTATTTAAGGTGTCTTTTATAAAATAATAACTATCTGAAATAATTAAATTTATTTTCATAATTCATCCTCAAGTAAATTATAACATATAAATAAAAATAAAGACTACTAATTAGTCTTTATTTTCTTTGATTTTCTAATTCTTTAATTTCTTTTGCTAAAAAACAAAATATCATTATTTTCTACCAGTTCCGCTTAGGTGTGCCCTGTCCATTAAATCATATAATAATTCATGGGATTCATTATCAAGATTAGTTGTATCCTGACTATTTCTGATTTTTTGCATTGTTTCTAAATAATTAGCTTCCCAACGCGAAATGTATTTTTGAGCATCTTCCTCACTAAGAGATGGAACTAATTCTATTAATCTACTAACGTTACCATTTTGTAGTGCTTCTCTGATAGAATTTTTATACATGTAATCAACTTCATCCATTATTATTTTCCCTCCTTTTATTATTATATCATAATTAATAATATTTAGTTTCTATATAATCTTACATTTAATTTACTATTTTCAATTGCAAATATTACGCTTCCATCTTAATCTGTTCTATAAATCTTACTATTTTTTAAAACATCTAATACTTCTTTATTTGGATGACCATACCTGTTATTCTTGCCAACTGGTACCATGTAGTTAATACATATAAAAAGAACTATCATTTGAAAGTTCTTATCTTGTTTTATTTTTTAAGTAAAATATCAGCAATGTCTTCTAATGGAGAAATTCCGTAAATATATCCTAGATTTCTTTTCCAAATTTCTGCTCCGTCACTATATTTCACAAATTCCCATGCTTCTCCATCATCTGCATCAACTGTTGTATCATCATTTTTTACTAATTCTATATTATTAATTATGCTATCAAACTCATCTTTGATAAGTTCAAAATTTAATGTGTTTGTGTTATTTTCAGGCAAATTATATAAAACAGTATAATCAACTGACATATCATCATATATAGTCCATTTTTTTTCTTTCCAAGTTCCTGGACCAATTAGACCCCAATTAAGATTTCTTATTTTCAAAACAATATTTTTCAAAATTATCAACTCCATATTAATTATATCATAAAATTATTTCTACGGGATACAAGTTTCAATTTTTAATTTATTATTTTTAATCTTTAACATAATACTTCCATCTTGATCTGTTCTATATATCTTTAAATCTTCTAAAGTGTTTAATACTTCTTTGTTCGGGTGACCATATCTATTATTTTTACCTACACTAATAATGGAGTATTTAGGATTTATCTCATTTATAAACTCTTTGCCACTACTCGTCTTTGAGCCATGATGGCCTACTTTAAGTACATCTATATCTGGTAAATTATACTTTTGTATTATCTCTTTTTCAGTAGTAGTTGATGCATCTCCCATAAACATAAATTTATAACTATTTAATTCAGTATATATAACATTTGAATTATCATTTTCATTATCATATTCTTTTGTTTGAAGAAAATATAATTTATTCTTATCAATATTTAATTCTTTGATACATGAATAATACTTTATTTTCTTTTTATCTAATACTTTAATTAATTCTCTTTCTAAATCATTAAACTCACCACAGTTAAAAATTACTTTCTCTACTTTAAAGTTTTCTACTATATTTATAGCTTCACCCATATGATCAAAATCTCCGTGAGTAATTACTAAACTATTAATCTTTTTTACACCTATACTATGAAGAAATGATCTTATATTGTTTTTTAAATAGGTGTCTTTTTGCACTCCACCAGTATCAATTAAAGTAACATTCTTATGATTTTTACCAATATAAACAATCATATCTCCTTGATGTACATCAATAAAATATAGATATCTATTATTATCAAAATACATATAGCTATATGAGTAAAACATTATAAAGATATAGATTATAATACATTTTATTGTTGGTTTATTTAAATAACATAAATATATTAAATAAATTAAGATAAGTGCGTATATACTCATTTTTGGAAATATAATCATTGTTATTTTTACATTATTAATGTACTTATTTATTATTTCCAATATTAAAGATAAAAAATATAGTATTGCATCAAAAAAAGAACAAATCATGCTTAAGAACACTAAAGGATATATAAGATAACAAATATAATAGAAAAATAACATTCCTAATAAAGGGGCTAAGATATTGACTTGATAATTAAAATAAATAGTAAGTGGTAATGATATTACATATGAAAAGATATTTATTTTAAATAAACTATTATATTTTTGACCGTAAAACATTAAAAAGTAAGACAAAATAAATGAATACCAAAATGAAGATTTATATATAGACCCAGGATATAAAAATAATGATATGTTTAATATAAGAACAAAAATAAATATTTTATTTAAATTTATATTATATTTTTTATTTATATATACCGAGTAATATAACAAAGCTGCACGTAATAATGATATTGAAAAATTTGAATTAAACAAATATATAAATGTAATAAAAATAATTAAAGCCATAGTTACGTTTTCTTTTTTAATAATTTTTTTAAATTGCTTTTTAAAAAAACTAAGTAGAAATACGAGATGAAATCCTGATACACACAAGTGATGAGATATACCATTTTCTATATAGTAAGTTTTTATATCTTGATCTAAATATGTTTTATCTGCAGATAAAAAAGTATAAACATATTTTTTACTTCTTAATTTATCCATTTTGTTATTTAGAATCTTTTTTATATTATAGATACTGTTATTACCTACTATCTTAAATTCATCTATATTAATTATTCCTTCTATTCCTTCAGACTTTAGATATTTAATATAATTAAAAGAATTTGGAATCTTATAAGTATTTAAATCTTTAACGCTATATTTAAAACTTATAATATCTCCTATATCAAGTTTGTTATTACTATTATTTATATATGCTTTATATTTTATTTTACCTTTTATAATTATAACCGTATATTCTTGGTACTTTTTTATATCGGTAACTGTTCCTTTATCAGTAGAATTATTATTTATTAATTTATAATTATTACAATAATTAATAATTTTTAATAAAGTTACAAGAGAAAATAAGATGATTAGAGCTTTAAATAGTAATATAATCTTTGATTTTTGCAAATAACGATTCGCCTATTCCAGATACATTTTTAATATCCTCAATACTAGTAAATTCATTACTATTTCTATATTCAATAATTTGTTTAGCTTTTTGTTCTCCGATTCCAGGAATTGTCATAAGTTCATCTAAAGAACCTTTATTTAAAGAAATAAGTTTATTAGAATCGTTTTGAATATTATTTGCATCTGAATTTTTTATTTCACCTATTACTTCACTACTACTTGGTAAAGCGTCATTTTTTATTGTGTTTTTTATATTTTCTTTTAACTTTTTTGAAATAATTATAACCATTTCATTTTTTAAAGTTTTACTTAAATTAATGTTATCAGTTGATGCTCCTTTTTTTAGACCTCCAGCCATTTTAATGGCGTCGTTTACATTCATATTTTCCGTACCTTCATAAACTCCCGGTTTTTTTACTTCACCTTTAATATCAATTTTAATTGTATTTGTTTCTTTATTATTATCTATATTCTTCTCAACTTCACCTATTTGATTATTAGTTTTTATTTTATATAAATCACTGATAATTATGGCATCATTTATGACAATAAATAACAAACAAATAAGCAATATAAAATAATTGTTTTTTAATTTAAAAATTAAGTCATTAAAAAATTCCATATTTTTCTCCTTTCAATAATATACATTACCGAAAAATATGGAATTTCCTTTAAATATTTGAAATTTCTTCTAAATTTTTTTCTGTAGAGTTCTCAAAAGCTATTCTTTCGACAATAAATATCATACATATGACATTTATTGCAAATGATCCACCATAACTAAGTAGTGGTAATGGTACACCAGTTAGTGGTAGAAGTGCTGTAATACCAACTAGATTAATTAATATATGAAGTGCCAAATAAACAAATACACCATAACATATAATTTGATTTCTTAAATTAGTTGATTTTTTTGATATTAGATATATTCTATAAAGCATATATCCATACATTAAAATAATAAGTACACCAACACATAAACCTAATTCTTCAACAATAATTGGGAAAATAAAGTCTGTATGTGATTCTGGTAAATATAAATATTTTTGAGTACTATTTCCAAGTCCTACACCAAATAGACCACCATTTTTCATAGCAATAAACCCATTACAAACTTGATATCCTGTTTCTTGAGTATATCTTGAACATGGATTCTTATAATTAAATCTGGATTCTTGAGTATGTGTTAATGCTGATGAATGAAATAACAGGATATATAATGCTATAAAAACAACAATAAGAGATCCATATTTTACATATTTCATATATTTTTCTTTAAATGGAAGAGATAAAAATATAGCCCCTACTATACCTGCATATATGGCTGCACTTCCTAAATCTGGTTGTAAAATAATTAAAACTGCACATGTTACATATATTGCCATTGGAATTAAAGCACCAATTATGCTTGGATTTTTTCTTGAAAAGTATCTTCCATAAAAATAACCCATAGTTAAAATAGAAAATGATTTTATAAATTCACTTGGTTGAATTGATAAAAAACCTACTTTATACCAGCTCGATGCATTATTAGTAATTATTCTTTTAGTTATAAGTGATAAAAGTAATAACGAAAAAATAATTAAACCAACATAAGCAATACCCTTATAATATTTAGTTGGGGTTTTCATAATAAAATAACCTACTAAAAAAGCCCCAATTACAAATATTAATTGTTTTTCAAAGAAATAATATGAGGGTTTATCATAACGAAGGACAGATGATACACTTGATGAAGAATAAACCATAACTAATCCAACAAGAAGCATAATCATAAAAACAATAAATAAAGGCTTATCTATTTTACTCCATGTCTTTCTCATATTATTCACCTATATTAATAATACCATATTACATAATAAAACTAAAAGAAATTAGAAAAAATAATGTCAAAAATCGTTTAACAATAATATATTACATTAGAAATGAAAAGGAGGTATAACTATGTATTATTACGGAAATAACGGATATTATTCACCAGGATATCAAATGCCTTGTCAAAATAATGGTTTTGTTGGATATACTCAAGGGTTTGGATCAGGAGCGGCTATTTGGATAGTACTATTTATATTGCTTGTAATAATTATTGGATCAGGATGGAGCTTCTTTAATAATAACAATAATAATTAAAAAGAAAGGAAAATACCTTTCTTTTTTTGATTTTTTTTAAATTATTTGATACAATATTCCTCGAAAAAAGCGAGGTTGATTATTTATGAAGTTACCTGATATTAAAATATTAGATGAAAAAAATAAATTACTACATAAAAAATCTGAAGAAATTAAATTTCCGATGGATAAAAAAGATATAGATTTACTTCAAAATATGCTAACTTACCTAGAGATGAGTCAAATAGAAAAATACAGTGAAAAATATAACTTAAGACCTGGTATGGGGCTTGCATTTGTACAAGTTGGAGTACCCAAAAGAGCTTTTGTTATATGTAACGAGAATGACGATGGTGAGTTTGATAAATATATTATTATAAATCCTGAAATCATCAGTATGAGCGAAGAAATGATTTATGTTGGTGAAGGTGAAGGATGTTTAAGTATTAATCGTGAAGTTGAGGGCATTGTTCCAAGACATGCTAGAATTACAATAAAAGCTCAAAATGAAGATGGCGAAGAATACACTATGAGAGTTCGTGAAGATTTAGCAGTTGCTTTCCAACATGAAATTGATCATTTAAATGGTATTATGTTTACAGATCACATAGACCCTAAAAACCCATTTAAAGATGCAGATAAAATGAGAGAAATATAAAAGTATCGTACAAACGTACGATACTTTTTTATTTATCTTCTAACTTAACGCTTACTATTTTACTTACACCAGATTCTTGCATTGTTATACCATATAAAATATCAGCATATTCCATAGTTCTCTTTTTATGAGTAATAAGAATAAATTGGCTTTTATCTTTTTTACTCTTTATATATTCGCCGAAAGTATCGACGTTAGCATCATCTAGTGCAGCTTCAGCTTCATCTAATATAATAAATGGAACAGTTTTAACATTTAAAATTGCAAATAATAGTGCAATTGCAGTTAATGTTTTTTCTCCTCCACTTAATAGAATAATTGAGTTAAGCTTCTTTCCTGGAGGTTCTGCAATTATTTCTATTCCAGTTGTTAAAATATTTTCAGGATCAGTTAATTTTAATATACCTTTACCACCCTTAAATAATATTTTAAACACTTTAGCAAATTCCTCACTGATTTTATTAAATGTTACTTCAAATTTATCAATCATGATTTTATCCATTTCATCAATAATCTCAAGAAGTTCCTTAGATGCTGTTTCAAGATCTTGTTGTTGTTTAGTTAGAAATTCATATCTTTCCCCTAACCTTTTATATTCAGCTATTGAACCAACGTTAACGTCACCTAAAGCATTAATTTCTTTTTTAAGTTTGTTAACTTTAGATCTTGCATTATCCTCTAGTAAATCCAAGTTAAATTCAAGTTTAGCTTTTTCATAAGTTAACTGATAATTTTCAGATAGTGTTTGAAGTAAATTATCAAGTTTAACATCATATCTTCCTATTTTAATTTCCTTTTCTTTAAGCTCATTTGAAAGACGATTATACTCACTGTTTTCATTTCTTAATTTATTTTCTTCTTCACTTAAATTAGTAGAAGCTTCAAGTTTTTTATTTTGAAGAGCATTAATATCTTTTTCAAGAAGTTCTTTTTCAGTTACTTTCTTGTTATACTCATCCATAATCTTTTCTATTTCAGTATCAAGTTTATCACCCAGTAGTGATTCTTGTCCTTTAATAGATTCTTCTTTTTCTTTTAAACTATTATTCAAATCTGATAATAATAATTCTTTTTGATTTATTGTTTCATTATAATTAATAAGTTTTTTATCAGCTTCGAATATATTATTATTGATAATTTCTTCTTCTTTAATTAACGCATCTAGATCAGCATTAATTTTTATTTCTTCTTTTTTAAGATTGTCTAAATCATACTTTAATTTATCAAGTTCATTTTTCTCATTAATGAATGATTTTTTCTTATTTGTTCCACCAGTGATAGATCCACCTGTGTGAAGTATTTCACCATCAATAGTTACTATTCTATATTTATAATCAACTATTCTTCCTATTAGATTCATTGTATCAATGTCTTTAACAACGATAACATTTCCTACTTGATTATCAACTACATCACGATATTTAGCTTCACATTTAACTAGATTATTTAGTGTATTTATATAACCATTTACCTCAGTTAATCTTGATATTACACTATTATCTACATATCTTGGTTTAATAATATTTAATGGAAAGAATGTTGCTTTACCAAGTTTATTTTCTTTTAAGTAATTGATTGATTCTTTAACTACATCTTCATTATCAACTACTAAAAAGTTAGCTGATGATCCAAGAGCTGTATCAAGTACAGTTAAATATTCATCATCAATTTCTATTAGTGATGAAATTGTTCCATGAATTCCATTTAATCTTGGGTTACTTAATATAGATTGAACTGAATATGGAAGTTTAGCATTAGATAAAATATTATTTTCTAATATATCAATTTTGTTTTCAGTACTTAATATTTCTTTATTATTATTTTGAAGTTTAGTATTAAGGGTTGATTTAGTAACTTTTAAATTTATTAAATCATTATCATATTCTGACTTTTGATTGAATACAAGTTTGTAGTTTTCTTTTAAATTTTTGATATCTTCTTCTAGAATTGTCTTATCTTTTTCTTGGTTTAGAATTTCTTCTTTAATACTTAAAATAACGCTTGAAATTTGATTTTCACTATATTCATACTTTTTTCTTTCAATCATCATTTTCTTATCAGCATTTAATTTAGCAATATTATTATTAATACTAATAAGTTCATTATTCTTTTCAGATATCTCAACTTCAAGTTTTGTGACTTCTAATTTTAAAGTCTCAATTAAAGCATTATTCTTATTTGATGATGATTCCTTATCTAATAGAAGTTGTGATAAAGAATCAATATCAGCTTTTAATTTTTGATACTCTTTATTTATTTCCGTAATATCATTAGTAATTAAGCCTATTTCAATTTCTTTTAATTCATCTTTTAATGCCAAATACTTTTCTGCTATTTCACTTTGTTCCTTTAGTGGTTCTACTGTAGTTTTTAACTCATCAATTACTAAATTGATTCTTAGAAGATTTTCTTTAGTTCTATCAAGTTTTCTTAATGATTCTTCTTTTCTCTTTTTATATTTTAAAACACCAGCTGCTTCTTCAAAAATGGTTCTTCTCGCTTCAGGTTTTGAATTAATAACATCAGCAATATTACCTTGAGATATTATATTAAATGAATCATTTCCAGCTCCTGAATCAATAAATAGATTTGTAATATCTTTAAGTCTTACTTTTTGTCCATTTATTAAATACTCATTTTCTCCAGATCTATATACAATTCTTTTAATTTCTATTTCGGTATAGTCAGTATTAAAGTAGTGATCAGTATTATCAAATGTTAAAGCAACCATTGCACGTGATTGCATTGGTCTATCTTTTGAACCAGAAAAAATAACATCTGTCATGTTATCTGATCCACGTAATGATTTTATTGATTGTTCACCTAAAACCCATCTAACGGCATCTACTACATTACTTTTACCTGATCCATTGGGTCCAACTATTGCAGTTATACCATCTTTAATTTCAAGATCAAGTTTATCAGCAAAAGATTTAAAGCCTTGAGCTTTAATACTTTTTAAGTACATTTACTTCACCTTCTATTTAGCACATTTTGAATAAGCATCATAAGCAGCTTTTTGTTCTGCTTCCTTTTTAGATTTTCCAACACCATGACCATAAGTTATGTTATCTATAATGACATCAACTTCAAATGTTTTATCATGAGCAGGGCCATCTTCTTTTACAACTTTGTATTCAACAGATTTTTTATCTGTTTGCACCATTTCTTGTAGTACAGTTTTATAATCATCAAAAAATTGATGACCTGACTTTATATATGGAATTACAATTTCATAAATATATTTATGAGCGGCTGAAAAACCTTGATCAAGATATATAGCTCCAAGAATTGCCTCAAACACATCAGCTATAATAGTTTCATTTACATTTGATAATTGTCCATGTCCTACTTTTATGTAAGGAATATAACCTATTTGTTTTGCATATTCATATAAAGCTTTTTCACATACATAACTTGCTCTAGTTTTACTCATTAGACCTTCAGCTAAATCTGTATTTTGATATAAGTATTCGCTTACTATAACTTGTAAAACAGCATCACCTAAGTACTCTAATCTTTCATAATTTTCACAATCATGTTCATTAGAATAACTACTATGAGTAAGTGCTGTGTCTAAAAGTTTTCCATCATTAATTTTTATTCCGTATTTATCTAGAAAATTCATAATATCATTCCTTAATATAAACTAGTTTTATTATACCAAAATAATATTAAAATACCAAAGATATTTTACAATTAAAGAAAATTATAGTACAATTTATAAAGGTGAGATAATGAGAAAGATATTAATATTTCTTATTAAGTTATATCAAGTAACACCGCTGCATACACATAATTTATGTCGATTTCAACCTACTTGTTCTCAGTATATGATTGATGCTTTGAATAAGTATGGAACAGTAAAAGGTTTAAAACTAGGCTTTAAACGAATAAAAAAATGTAGACCTGGTGGTGAATTTGGTTACGATCCCGTTAAATAAAAAGGAGATTATTATGAAAAAATTATTATTAAGTATTGTATTAGTTGGGGTTTTATTTACAACTACAGGTTGTTTTGATAAAAAAAATATGGAAAAGATAAGTATCAATACAACAGTTTATCCTATTACTTTTATTGCTAAAACTTTATATAATGAAAATGCCACAATCAAAAGTGTATATCCAAACGGAGTTAATCTAAAGAAATTTAATTTAACTAAAAAACAAACTACTGAGTACGCCAAAGCTGATATTTTTATATATAATGGTTTAACAAATGAAAAAGCTATAGCAAAAGATTTTATTAATGAAAACAAAAAGATTTCAATAATTGATATATCTTATGGTTTAAAATATGATTATGGAATTGAAGAATTATGGCTTTCTCCAAATAACTTCTTAATGATTAGTAAAAATGTTAGAGATAGTTTAAAAAACTACGTTGATAGTAAATATACAAAAAAATCTATTGATGAAAACTACAAAAAATTAGAAGAAACAGTATCTATTATGGATGCTGAGCTTAGAAATATAGCATCTAATGCTATTGCAAATGGAAAAGATACAATTGTAACTTCAAATGATACGCTTAAATTCTTAACTCATTACGGATTTAATGTTATATCACTTAATGATGAAGCTGAAGGTAAAAATAATAATATAAATACTTTAAAAAGTAATTTTAAAAGTAATAAATATACAACAATATTTATGTTAACTGGTGATGAAGAAACAGATCTAATTAAAAACTTAAAGGATAATTATCATGCTAAAATTGTTGTTGTAGATAGTATGATTACACTATCTAAAGAAAACCTTGATGCTGGTAATGATTACATTATGATTATGAATCAATTTCTTGATAATTTAAGAACTGTAACAACAAATTAAACAACCTGTTTAAGGTTGTTTTTTAGTTGACTACACATTTAATATATTGTAAAATTAATTTGTGACTTGGTTATGGAGCAGTACTCAAGAGGCTGAAGAGGCGCCCCTGCTAAGGGTGTAGGTCGGGTAACTGGCGCGAGAGTTCAAATCTCTCCTGCTCCGCCACTTATTAAGTCAATTAAACTTATGAGAAATCATAAGTTTTTTTATATAGTATAAATGATAACAAAAAAACTCACATTTGTGAGTTTATTTTTATAATGGTGACCCGTACGGGATTTGAACCCATGAATGCATGCGTGAAAGGCATGTGTGTTAAACCACTTCACCAACGGGCCATTCAAAATGGTGGGCCTGGGGGGACTTGAACCTCCGACCTCACGCTTATCAGGCGTGCGCTCTAACCAGCTGAGCTACAAGCCCATTTTGTTGAGACCTCTTTAATTTTATAATATTTCGAGATAATATGCAAGGCTTTTTTAACAAAACAAATTGGTGTCCCCTTAGGGATTCGAACCCTAGACCCATTGATTAAGAGTCAATTGCTCTACCAACTGAGCTAAGGAGACATAACCAATTGCTTTTTAATTATAACATAATTTTATAAAATTTAAAGAAAAAATTACGTATTTACGTAATTTAATCAACTATTTTTACATAAGGTACTCTTTTTAAGATATATTTATCTGTGTATTTCCTATCAAGGTATCTTTCAAATTTTGTGCTAGCTTGTACGTTATGTGCTCTTTCACTCATACGCATAACTGCAAATGATGAAATAAATATATCGTAAACCATAAATACAGAAACAATTATTGTAACAATATAAAGTGGTATTTTAGGGATTTTGTTAAATACTTTATTAAATGCTGGGTAAATAGTTTTAAGCCATAAAACTGCTATAACACCCCAAATAGGTAAATACGGAATAAATACTCTCCCATGTATATTCATTCCCATTTTTGCATATGACCACATACGTGTTCCAAAAACATATTCTAAAATTAAACTACATATATATTCAAAAACGCCACCAATAATACTACCAAAAATAAATATTAACCAGTTCTTCTTCCCTTTTAATAAATTTAATATAATTGATAGTATGCATGCAGCTATACCATATATTGGTTTAATAGGACCATATAATAGCCCTTGTTTATTCATAAAAACGCCATGTTTAAGTAAATAAAATGATGTTTCTAAAACATAACCTGCAATACTACCTATAACAAAAATCCAAACTAATTTAGTTATGGTTATTTCACGATCTTTGTTTTTCATATAACCACCTACCTGTATTATATCAAAGTTAAATAAATATGCAAATTAAAGATATTTATGTTATAATGTCTTTAGGTGATAGTTATGAATAATCCAATTAATAGATTATTTATTTATGGAATTTTAGGTCTTGGAATAAGTATTGCAATGATACTTGAAAATTACATTAGTAAAAGTAATTCAACAATGGAATACGTAATCGGAATTACTTTATGTGGTTTTTCAATATTATTTTTAATATCAGGAATTATTTTAAAGATTAAAAATAAATAGTGTAAGAATTTCTTCTTACACTATTTTTTTAAGCTTCGATATTTTGTATTTGGAGTAAGTTCTATACCTTTTATTCTTGCTAGTTCTGATACTGAAACGACTCTATAGCCTCTTACATATAGTTCTGGCAAGATTTTTTCAACTCCAATTTTAGTTGTTTGGTGTATATCATGCATTAAAACAATATCTCCATCAGATACGTTATTTATAACATAATCATATAAATAATCACTATCTTTATACTTCCAATCTAAAGTATCGACACTCCATAAAATAAAGCTATATGGGTAAGAATCTTTAATTTTATCATTCATAGATCCATATGGTGGTCTTAATAATTTTAAATTTTCTCCGGTAATACTGTTATATACTTCATTTGTTTTATATACTTCTTCATCTAACTTATTTGCTTTTAATTTTTTTAGATTAGTGTGAGAATATGTGTGAGATCCAATTTCCATACCATGTTCTTTAACATATTTAACAATATCTGGATTTGGATTCATGAAACTTCCAAGCATAAAGAATGTTGCATGTGATTTGTTATTTTCAAGATAATTTACAATATCAAATGTATTATTTCTACTAGGACCATCATCAAATGAAAATGCTATATATTGTTTAGTTGGATCATATTCATAAGCAGATTCATTTTTATATGTTTCATCAAGAGAAAATGAGTAATTTAAATATTTTGATACTTCATTATTATTAATTATTAAATATATAGGTTCAGAATAATATGGAGTTGATACAACATTACTGTAATGAATAATTATTTCATTATCCTTTACTTCTAAATATTTTGTAACGTTATTTTGATTTATTGCATCAACAATAAATTTAGGATATTTTTCATTTAACAGTCTTTGTTCAACTTCATTAAAATCTTTATTAAATTTACTTTTAATTATTCTTCTATAAGAGACTACATCACCTGTATTATTATCAATAAAGAAAGTTACACAGTTACCATTTTTATCGTTTTTATAAACATAATTAATAATTCCATTACTTAGATAATTGCTTGATTCAAGTTTAAAACCTTTAGACATTGTTGATCTAATTGTTTTTAGATTATTATTAAATCTGTCCTTAACCCCTACTTTTTTACCTTCATTTATCTTAGGAATGATTAACAGAATAATCAATATAAGTAACGATACAATAGATACTATTAATGAATTGTACTTCTCATTCATGACTTATCCCTTACCTAACATTAATAGTATACCTCAAAATAGCTCAATTAAAAATAACTTTTTAGACATTTTAGTCTAAAAAGTTACATTTTTTGCAAAGCTCATTTGTTCTTATTCCACTTCTTAATTCTTTATCTAATTTAGTAGTTTTTTCATTATTTAAAATTTTATCAAAATCATCTTTTAGTATATTACCAAGTACTATTTTACCTCCGCCATCTAAGCAACATGGGACAACAGTTCCATCAGATAAAATTGCTATATGATCTTTTAGCGCATAACACTTTCCTTGATATTCTTTTGATTCTTTGTTATTTTCTGGCCATATAAATTCTGTATCAAAATTTAAAAATATATTATCTGCTAATTTTATATTGTTTTGCTTTTCATTAATAGTTACATTATATTTACTTTCAAGAAATTTTATTATTTCACCTTTATATTTAGATGATGCCCACATACGATAATTAATGTATGTATCATGACAATTTTTTATACTGTAATTATATATATCAGTTAAATAATCTACTAAGTTTTTATTATACATTTCATTATAACTATGTAATGATATATTTATCTGCCTTACAGTTTCTTTCAAATTATTAATTAAATATCCATTTGAAGTTAAATTAATATAAAATTCATTTTCTTTAGCTAACTTAATAAATTCATTTATATCTTTATGAAGTAAAGGTTCACCTAAAACGTGAAGATATAGATATTTAGTATATGGTTTTATCTTATTTAATATTTTTTTAAATTCATCTATTGAAAGTGATCTTTTTTCTCTTTTTGTTTTTAAACAAAAAGGACAATTTAAATTACAGATATTTGATACTTCAACATAAATTTTCTTAAACCTATCTCTCTTCATAAAAATAACCTCATTTACTTGTTAATAATAACATAAAAAAATGAGCAATGCTCATTTTTTACATTAATTTGTTTTTTGCTCCTTTTGATCCACCATATGTAGATAGAACATTAGATTCAAATACAGATACTTTCTTTAAACTATTTTTATAATTCTTAATAGTAATTGTAATTAAATTATCAAGTAAAGTTTCATAACTTATATCTTTTGGAGTAAAGAAGAAGAATGCTAAACAACCAGGAATAGTATTTGGCTCATTAACATAAACTTCTTTTGTTTTTTTGTTTACCAAGAAGTCAAATCTTGTAACACCAGAAAGTTCTAAAGCTCTAAAAGCTTTTTTAGCTTGATCATATATTGATGTTTCTATTGCTTTATCAAGTTTAGCTGGGATTTTAAATCCACTAGTTGATACTTCTCCAGAAAGTTTCTTTGATGGAGATTTCTTTCCACCACCTTCAGCTAAATACTTATCTTCAAATGTTAAGAATTCGTTTGATGTAAGCATTTCACCAATTAAGCTTGTTTCCATATATGAGTGATCACCAAAAACAGCACAGTCAACTTCAAGTAAGTTATCTACAGCTTTTTCAATGATAATTTTTTCATCATAAGTTAAAGCGTCTTCAATAGCTTCTGTTATCTTTTTATCATCATTTACAAAGCTAATACCAATTGATGAACCAAGTCTAGCAGGTTTAACAATAACAGGATAGCCAAGTTTTTTTACTTTCTTTAATATTGAATCTTCATCTTCAATATAGTCTTCTTCAAAAAACCAAATATAATCAACAACGTTTACGCCTTCAGCAGCCATAACTTGTTTTTGAATTACTTTGTCTTGTCCAAGTGCAGCACCAAGTACTTTTGGTCCAACATATGGAACACCTATTGAATCAAAGTAGCCAGCTAAAGATCCATCTTCTACTCCTTTTCCATGAACAATTGGAAAAGCAACATCTATTGTATTTACAACTGATTTAAAGATTGAATTATAGTTTACTAAACAGAATTCATCATCTTTTTTAACTAATGTTACTTTCTTTAAGTATTTCTTATAAGCTTTAAAATCCTTATAAGTATCCATTTCTCTTAAAACATTACCTGTATAAAAAGTTCTTTCTTTGTCAATGTAAACAGGTATAACTTCATATTTATCTTTATTTATATTTTCCATAGCTTGAACTGCTGTAATGATGCTAACATCATGTTCAACAGAACTTCCACCAAAAAATACACCAACTTTAATTTTCATTTTTATATACTCCTTTATTTTTCATTAAAAATATCTGGTAAATCACTTTGAAGTAATATATAAGTATCTTTACCTTTTAATTTATTAACTAGATTAAATGCATCTAGTACATTATTTAGAACAAATATATTATCAGGATTAAATTTATTTTCAATTAATCCTTCTTTTATATATTTAGTTTGTTCTTTACCTATTAATATAGCATAATTTACCTTATCTGACATATATTTTCCTAAATCTTTATGCATTTTATCTGCTAAAGGTCCAAGTTCTATCATTCCAGATGAAATAACTATTTTTTCTCCAGGCATCATTTTAAGAACATCAAGTGCCATCTTACATCCATCAGGATTTGCATTATAAGCATCGTCAATTAAATGCATATCATAATATCTTTTTAATTCTAATCGATGTTCAACAGGTTTAACACCTTTAACAGCTTTAATTAATTGTTCTTTTGATATACCAAGTTCATTACCAAGAGCTATACCAGCTAATATATTATATATATTATTTTTACCTAATAACTTAGTCGTAAATTCATATTTCTTTTTGTCATTTTTAAAATGAACTGTAAATGTTGTTCCAAGATTTGATAATTTTATATCTGTTGCATAAACATCGCATTCTTTATAATTATCAATACCAATCCATAAAACTCTAGCTTTAATATCTCCTTTATAGCTTACTTGTTTTGGATCATCTCGATTTAATATACCTATTCCATCTTCAGGAAGACTTTCAATAAGCTCAAACTTAGTCTTTTGAATAGTTTCTTCAGAACCAAAAGTTTCTAAATGTGCTATTCCTATTTTAGTTAGAATTCCATATTTAGGATGAACTAAATCACATAGTTCTTTTATTTCACCTTTTTTACATGCACCCATCTCAGCAATAAAGTAATCATTAAACTTATCTAAATAATTATTTATTGTCATCATTAGACCATATGGTGTATTAAAGTTTTTAGGTGATGCTAATGCATTATATTTGACATTTAAAATATCACATAGGATATTTTTACTACTTGTTTTTCCATAACTTCCAGTAATGCCAATAACACTTAGATTACCCATATTATTAAGTTTATTAATAGCTTTACTTTTAAAATATAAACCAACAAGTTTTTCTTCCGGAATATTTATTATATTTGCAAAAATAATAACAAATTGATCTAAATACATTAAAAGCCATAATATAATCATAAATACATACTTATTAATATCAATTAAACATATATTTATTATAAATGGAAGCATATATATAAGAGTTAATGTTATATATAATCTTATAACTCTTTTAGTATATACAAGGGGTATCTTTTTTTGTTCTTTTTTATATAAGTATAATCTTATAAATGCAAAAAATAGATATATACAAGTAAAAGCATATATATAATTTACTTTGATTATATATACAAATACTAATAGAGGTATAAATAAAAGTTCTATATTTAAATATATCTTTTTTAAATGAGTTTTAATATATTTAATAAACTTATTACCTCGATTATATCTATTTTGTTGTAAGTATTGTATAGTCCTATTAGATTTTATATAAAAATATATTATATAAATTAATATCATAGGAATTAACTTCATACATAATCACCTAACCTATAAATGATTTAATAATATTAATTGTTTTTTGCTTATCTTCTAAATATGCAAAATGACTTAATCCTTCATATGGGATAACAGCTGAATCTTTAATTAGTTTTTCAATTTCATATGCATTATCAATTGTTTCAGTTGTATCATTTGTTCCCCAAATAATTATTGTTGGAACAGTTATTTTTTTGCAATTTTCTGTTGTATCAGTATTAACATGTTTTACAAGAATATCTCTCATAATTGGAGTTGCATTCTTATAATCTGTTGAACCAATATGTTTTTTAACTTTATCTGCAATAGATTTAAGTCCAGGCATCTTAGCCATTTTCTTTAATACTCTTACTTTAAGAGGTTGTTTTTTAATATGTACCTTGTAAGGGCTTGATAAAAGTACTAATTTTTTAACTTCATACTTGCTAGCATAAATAATAGATATCTTACCACCAAAAGAATGACCTATTAATATTGGCTTTTTAATTTTTAAGAACTTTACTAATTCATGAAGCATATCAACAAATACATCTAGTTCCCAAGCATATGAAGGTTCTTTAGTTTTTCCATGCCCAGGTAAATCAATTACTAATACATTATTATCTTTTACAAATGGTTTTGCTATTGGAAGCATCATTTGAATATTTTGACCCCAACCATGTAAAAATATCAAAGTGTTTTCTTTTTTATTATCAACGTATTCGTAATTTATTTTTATATCTTTGTAAGTAAACACTATATTTATCCTCCTTATAGGCAAACTCCCTATTTAATTATACTTTATAAATAAAAAAAATTTTCATATATAATGAAAATTTTACTTATTATTTACGTGTTTGCACCTTAGTTCTTCTTAATGGAACTCTATCAAATATCTCTGGGAATAATAAATGTATCTCAGGACATTTGTATTCTTTTGCATATACTTTAATAATATCTTGAATGCTATACATATCTCCAACTATAATTTGAGCTGTATTACCATTTCCATAATTAATATCAACATTATAAACTACAGTATCGCTAACTACTTTAACACGTTTTGAATACTTAACTCCATTAATAGTTGCATCCATATAAAGTACTCCATTATAGAAATTATATGATCTAGTAATCTCACCTTTTTTATAATATAAGATATTTCCATTAGGTATTCCGTTATCACCTATTATTTTTGAAATACTTCCAATGGTTTCTTCGGGATCATCGTTTTTATTTGGAATCATTGCCTCAATATTTTCATCAGGATATTCGCTTCTAGGTTCTGGTGTCATATCAATAGATGACTTTGTAACTAGTCTAATTGCATCGTGTGATAAAACATCATAAAGTAAAGATGACATATTACCTCCGAAGAAACTTCTTAGCTTGTCGTTTAAAGCAATGTATGCTTTTTCTTTTTCTTTTAATGTTATTGCATTTTTTATTTCATTTTTAAGAAAATTGATATTTTCTATTTCTATTTGTAATTCTTTATAAGAATCCATTATGTTCACCTCTATAAATGTAGTATATATTATAATATGAACAAATGAATAATTTCAATAAAAAAAATAACAACTTTTAGTTGTTATTTTTTACTTTTTTTAACTAGACTTAGAATTTCATCTTGTTTTGTGATTAATTCTTTTTTAGTTTTATTATTTGAATAAGCAACGAAACCAATTATGGCACCAGCAAATAATAGATCAAAAGTAAATGTCCAAATTAGGGTTTTATTACTTCCACCATTTTCTGCTTTATCCATTTCTTCAAATACATCATATCTTTTTTTCTTATCAGTGTTATATAAGTCTTTGATAGCTTTTTTGATGTCTTCATCGTAAGTTTCTGCATATCCTGCATATGTTTTATCACCAATAATAATAAATGGAACACCAGCAATATCTTTATCTAAGAATTTACCAACATTACTCATTAATTCACTATTAGTTTTATCATACCAAACTTCAAATGAAACTAATTTAAAATATTTACCATATTCAGGTGAAATACTATTTAAAAAGTTTAAGAAATCTTCACAATGTGGGCATCCTTTACCTCTAAATAGATAGATAGTTATTTGTTTATCATTTTCTTTGTAAGTTTTATTTTCAAGTGTAATGCTTTCATCTTTAAGTGTTTCTTTAAAATTCATTGTTTTATATTTTTCAATGTATTTATTTGACTTAGCAAATACAAATGTTGGTAAAACCATAACCATTACTAATAAAACTGTAAGTATTTTTTTCATTTCTCGTCTACTCTCCTTCTAACTAATTATAATACATAATAAAGTTAAAGTGCAAGTTTTAAATACGTTCTCTTTCTTTGTACTTAGTATATTCTCCTCTTATTTCACCAAGTATTGGGTCTATATCAAGAGGTGTTATTACTTTTTTCTCTCTAGTTATAGGATATAGTCTACAGAATAAATACCCTAAAGCTGGTACTTCTTCAAATAATCCTGGAGAAGTTCTTATAAGTTTTAATATATAATGTTGAATTGGAAGATTTGATTCTTTAAACATTTTATTCATATCAGCATTTATATCAGTAGTTGATCCAATAAAAGTATATAAAGCTATTTGCTTTTTTGTTGTTAGAATATCATGTTCATTGATTATTTCATAGATTTCTCCATCATCAGTCTTTTTTCGAAGTTTTCCTAAATAATTACGATAGCCGAGTAAATTAGGTGCAAAATTTTTTAAAATATATGATACTACATGTGAAAAGTAAGCTTGATTAATAACACATTCATTATCTTGTTTATCGTGATTTTCATCAATATAATGATTAATATCTCCCTTTTTCCTTAGAATAAAATCTTTAAGTAAAACTTTCATATTTTTTGTAAAAAGAACGTCATCATTGCAAGAAATACGGCTTTTATATAGAAAATCTATAAACTCTTGAATATAAGGATATCTATTTAAAGTTGCTTCATCTATCCCGTTTGTAATAACATCAATTTTTCCTCTAATTAATGTAGGTGGTAAAAATATTGTTCTTTTATATGATGATCTTTTTGGATCTATTCCAAGGCATATCAAATCATCTTTTTTAAGTTCATTTAATTCAATTGCTTTTCTATATATTTTATTATCATATTCCACTGGAGCAATTACAAATAAATCTTCATTTATTTTATGCATATCCATTAATTCAAAATCATACGCTTCATAAGTTTCTACCAGTTTTGAAATTAATAATGAAATATATCCAGATGAATAAATACATCCCTCAAATTGCTGTTTTGTTAATCCAAATGTGTTCATATATCAGAATCTCTTTTCTTTTTTTGTAAAGCCTAGTATAACAAAATGACTATATAAAATCAATTTATAAATAAAAAAAATAAGCATTACGCTTATTTAATATTCAAGTTGGTGCAGGTAAAGGGACTTGAACCCATATGGATCGCTCCGCTAGATCCTAAGTCTAGTGCGTCTACCAATTTCGCCATACCTGCATAAAAATATAAATGGTGGACCTCGTAGGACTCGAACCTACGACCGCCCGGTTATGAGCCGGATGCTCTAACCAACTGAGCTAGAGGTCCAATTGCTATTTAATAATAACACAATTTATATTAAGTTGCAAAGGTTTTTTACTTAAATACATACAAAAAAGATAAGTTATTACTTATCTCCTTGTAACATATTAAGTAAATCAATTTTAAACATATCTTTTGAAGCATTATTTTTAGAAATCATTATACCTTTATAAGTAGTTAATTCTGATCTATGACCTTCAATTAAGATATCGTTAGGATTAATTGTATCAAGCATTACTACTTGATTTTCTTTGTAAACAATATATCTTACTTTAATTTCACCATACATTTTTGCAAACATTTTATCTGTAGGTAATTTAAGTTCATATGTTTCAGTTTTATCTTTCTTATTTGTAGATATTTTTTCTCCTAAAAATTTACCTTCTTTTAATGAATGATAATAATCAAAAGTTAATTTTTTATAAGCTAGCATATTATATTTTTTTAATGCTCTTTCTAACTTTTTATATTCATTTTCATTAATGTAATCTAAAACATAACCTTTCATAATTATATACCCCCCTAATTACTCAAAAGACTTTGCTTTAAGTAACATAATCATGTTGATATTCTTTCTTATGTGACTTAATAGTATCATTTTTTCGAACAAATGTCAACATTTTTTTAATTTTTATCTTATTTTTCGACTTTTAGTACAATTATAGTCTCCCCAATGTTCCAATTATTTAGGTAAAAATCTTCAACTTTACTATTATTTTTAAGGAGTTCGTGAATCCTGTTTTTTAGAATACCTTCCCCTTTTCCATGAATAATAGCTATATATTTATTACCTAATTTATAATTATCATCTATAAATTGTGTTAAATAAAGGGAAACACTATCATATGTTTCCCCATGAACATCAATTCTAGGTGATTTACTTGTTAGTATATCACTTCTCATATTTATTTATCCTTGATTATTATTTATATTTTGCATTGCTTGTTCATAGCTCATAGGACCTTGTTGAACAGGTTGTTGTTGAACTGGCGTTTGAGGAACTTGTTGATTTTGAACAGGAGCAGCTTGTTGCATTTGAACTGGTGCAGCTTGTTGAGTTTGATTAACAGGTTGTTGTGCAGGTTGTTGCTGAGCAGTTTGATTAGTATTTGATGCACCTACTGGGAATTTTTCATTATAATAATTACTTACCTCAGTATAACTTGGAATAGATAATCTAGCTCCAATCTTTGTTGCTGATAAACCAGCAGTAATGTTTGCGTATCTTACACATTTTTCAAGATCAAAACCTTTAGATAATGCAAATGTAAATGCTCCATGGAATATATCTCCACAACCAGTTGTATCAACAGGAGTTATTTTAATTCCAGGCATAATTTTAATTTCATTATTAACTGCGTATAAAGCTCCTTTATCTTCTAGAGTTACAACTATTTCAGATTTAGGATACTTATTTTTTAATTGTGTATATACTTGAACTAATGAGTTTGGATTAGCATAGTCAATTTTTGTTTTAGTTACAGTTTCAGCAAATCCTTTAGATGAAACTATATACTTACAGTATTTACATAGTTCAAGTAATTCTGGAGTAATTCTACCAGCATCTATTACTGATATTTTATCTCTATATTTATTTAATGCATAAAGTGATGCATTATACTCATGACCATCGATTAAAACTATATCAGGATCCATTGTAAACTCATATCTTTTTAATCCAGGTCTTTCTCCAGAAATATTAAATAGAGTTCTACTTCCATTTTTCTTATTAATCATAATAAATGAAACTGAAGTTGGTTTTTCATAATTAGTTTCTAGATACTCTGTATTAACACCAATGCTTTCAAATTCTTTTTTGATTTTAGAACCAAAATCATCAGATCCAACTACACCAGCGTAATATGTTTCTACACCCCATTTACCAAGTAAATAAGCTGCATTACCAGCAGGTCCACCACCACAAGTATAACTTTCACTTAAGCGATATTTAGTGTTTTCAACAGGATATTCATCTACTGGGCAAGATATATCATATGAAGAATGTCCAATTACTAGTACTTTCATTTATTAATCACCTTTTCTATTCTAAGGTTAATTATACTATATTAAATATAAAAAATAAAGCACGTTTTATATAATATAATATTGTTTATACATTACTTAAAATGTTATAATCTTTAAGTATAGGAGATAAAAAAGATGAGAAAGCAATATATTAATTTTTTAAAGTTTGTTTCTATTTTATTTGTTATTTTGATTCATCTTTTATCAAAAGCTTGGAACACAACTGCAGTTAATTCATCAACTTTTAAAGTTCTAACTTTTATTGATATTTTATTTTTAGTATGCGTTCCTATATTTGTAATGTGTAGCGGTGCTATTTTTTTAAATAGAAATGATAGTATTAAAAAAATATTATTTAAATACATATTAAAAATATATCTTATTTTTATAGCATTTAACTCTTTATATAAAATAGCAGATATTATTATGTACCAAGATCAAGTAATTAATATAAAATTAGTATTTAATATACTAAAAGAATCTATATTACTTAAAAATATATATCATTTATGGTATTTAAAAGTTGTAATAGCAGTCTATTTAACTACACCACTTTTAAAAGCTTTAATTAAAATTAAATATAAACACATTGATTTTGTTATTCTAGCTTTGTTATTAATTATATTTAAAGGATTACCAATATTTATTAAAAGTAGTTCATTTATAACATTTAATTCTCTATTTGGTTTTACTATTTATTATTTTTTAGGATATTTACTTGATAAGTATAGAAGTAAAAAATTAATATATTATTTAATTCCACTTAGCATTGTTTCTTATGGTTATTCATATATTACGACAATTAATGATTCAATTATAACTGGTTCTGGTTCTGTTAAATTCTTACAATATCAATCATTTAATATTATGATTATATCTATTCTATTCTTTGCTCTTGCATCATATTACCGTAATATATTTGAAAAAGATAGAATTAAAAAGTATTTAGAGTTTGAAGCAAAATACAATTTTAACATTTATTTATTACATGGGTTTGTAATTGGTTTACTATCTTATCTAAAAGTCATCAACTTGTATGATTATCACTTCGTACCAATTATATTTTTATATTTAATATATGTTTATGTACTTAGCTTTATATGTGGATTTATGCTTAAATCTATTACAGATAAATTCAGAAATATAATAAAAAAATCAATAATGTAAATTATTGATTTTTTATTTTATATTAATATACTTTTTTTCAAAATTATAACTATCTCTAACCATATCTTCTAAGGTTTTAGTGCATTCAAAGCCTAATTCTTTCTTAGCTTTAGTCGGGTCAGAATAACAAACAGCTATATCACCTGGTCGTCTTGGAACAATTTTATAGTTTATTTTTACTCCATTTTCTTTTTCAAAAGCTTTTATCATATCTAGAACACTGTATCCTTTACCAGTTCCAAGATTATATATAAATAAGCCTTTATCTTCCTTAATTAATTTTTCAATAGCTTTAACATGTCCTTTAGCAAGATCAACAACATGTATATAATCTCTAATTCCAGTCCCATCTGGTGTATCATAATCATTTCCAAATACGCTTAAACATTCAAGTTTACCAGTTGCAACTTTAGAAATATAAGGTAATAGATTTGCAGGAACACCATTAGGTTCTTCTCCAATTAAACCTGATTCGTGAGCTCCGATTGGATTAAAATATCTTAGTATACAAATACCATTATTCTCATCAGATTTATATAAATCTTTTAAAATTTGTTCTACCATTAATTTGCTTGTACCATATGGATTAGTTGTTCCGCCTGTCTTACATTCTTCAGTGATTGGAACTACTTCAGGGTCTCCATAAACTGTTGCACTTGAACTAAATACTATCTTATTTACTTCATATTCTTTCATAACTGATAATAAGTTTAGAACGCTTGAAACATTGTTTGTATAGTATTCGATTGGTTTTTCAATACTTTCACCAACCGCTTTATATGCTGCAAAATCTATAACTGCATCAATTTTATTTTCGCTGAAGATTCTTCTTAGTATTTCTTTATTAAGCATATCTCCTTCATAAAATTCTATTTCTTTATTGGTTATCATAAAAATTTTATCTAAAACTTCTCTTTTACTATTTGAAAAATTATCAAGTCCTACAACTTCATATCCACTCTTAAGAAGTTCAACACATGTATGTGAACCTATATAGCCAGTTGCTCCTGTTACAAGTATTTTCATATTACATTCACCATCCTACTATAAGTATACCATATAAAAAAAATATGTACTAGTGTACATATTTTTTAATACTGAATTCCCCAAATTACATGGTGTTTAGCTTCTTTACCACAGCAAACACATTTAGTATCAATTTTTTCTCCATCTTCAACGATGCATCTAGACTTGCAACCTTTAATCTCTTTAATTCTTGTTTCACAAGCTTCATCACCACACCACATAGCATGAATAAAGCCAGGTTGCTTATTAAGTATGTCTTCCATATCCTTTAAGTTATGAGCTTCAAAAGTAAGTTTATTTTGTCTGTCTAAAGCTCTTTGATACATATCTTTTTGAATTGTTTCAAGTAAATTTGAAATATATTCAACAGTTAATTCATCTTTATTTATAACTATCTTTTCTCTTGTATCACGTCTTGCTACAGTAACTGTTCCATTTGCTAAATCTCTGGCTCCAATTTCGATTCTAACAGGAATACCATTAACTTCAGCTTCAGCAAATTTAAATCCTGGAGATTTTTCAGAATCATCTATATAACTTATTATATTATTATCGTTTAATTTAGTATTAAATTCTTTTACTAAAGAATCAACTTCTTCGTTATCTTTACCAATAGGTATTATAACAACTTGTTTTGGAGCAATTCTTGGTGGAAGAACCAATCCATAGTCATCAGCATGAACCATAATAATAGCAGCAATCATTCTTGTTGTTTTACCCCAAGTTGTATAATATGCATATTCTTCTTTGTTATCTTTATTAGTAAATTTTACATCATAAGCCTTACTAAATTTTTGACCAAAATAATGGCTTGTTCCGTCTTGTAAGCATACGCCATTATACATTAAGTCTTCACAAGTAATTGTATATTCTGCACCAGCAAACTTCTCTTTTTCAGTTTTTTTACCGGAAATAGATGGAATAGCCAAAATTTCGTGGTTAAACCAAACATATACATCCATCATTCTTTTTGTTTCAGCTTCTGCTTCTTCAGCTGTTGCATGAACCGTGTGACCTTCTTGCCATAAGAACTCTCTGCTTCTTAAAAAAGGTCTAGTTTCTTTTTCGTATCTAAATACATTACACCATTGATTATATAATTTTGGTAAATCTTTATATGATGTAATATGTTTTTTATAATAATCACAAAATACAGTTTCAGATGTAGATCTAATTGCATGTCTTTCTTCAAGTGCTTTATCGCCTGCAGCAGTTGCCCATAAAAGTTCTGGAGCAAATCCTTCAATTAATTCCTTTTCTTGATTAAATAAGTGTTCAGGAATTAAAAGAGGCATTTGTACATTTACATGTCCTAGTTCTTTAAATTTTTTATCTAAAATAGATTGTATTTTTTCCCAAATTGCATACCCATTAGGTTCAATTGCGATACATCCTTTAACTGATGTATAGTCAGCTAATTTAGCAGCTCTTACAACATCGGTATACCATTTGGCAAAATCTACATCTCTTGATGTTATACTTTCGTTTTTCATTATTAATCACCTATTATTCTTCAATATT
>CADACC010000007.1 GCA_902786275.1 uncultured Erysipelotrichaceae bacterium
GATTATTATCATTTTAGTGATAAATATATTAAATCTGATAATAGACCTTTAATTATGTCAAGAAACCCAGGAGTAGCTGCTCATAGATATCCAGTTCATTATTCTGGTGAAACTATAGTTTCTTGGGATACACTAAACTACTTACCAAGCTTTAATTCTTCAGCTTCAAATATAGGACTTTCTTGGTGGAGTCATGATGTTGGTGGATTTAAAGAAGGTGTTGAAGATAGTGAACTATATATGAGATATGTTCAGTTTAGCTGTTATTCTCCTATATTTAGATTTGCTGCAAAAAGAGGACCATACTATAAAAGAGAACCATGGCTTTGGGATGTTAAAACATTTAATGTTGTTAAGGACTACTGCTCTTTAAGACAAAGATTAATACCATACTTATATGCTGAAGGTTATAAATACTATAATACTGGTATGCCACTAATTCAGCCACTATATTACACATACCCTGAAATATATGATGAACCATATTATAAAAATGAATATAACTTCGGAACAGAACTTTTAGTTTCTCCTATAACAAAGAAGAAAGATGAAGTCATGAACCGTGTTGTTCAGAGAATATATTTACCAAAAGGAATGTGGTATGACTTTAAAACTGGTAAAAAATTCCCTGGTAATAAAAGATATATAGCTTTCTATAAAGATGAAGATTTCCCTGTATTTGCTAAAGCAGGATCTATTGTACCTCTTTCAATCTTTGATGAAAATATAAATGTTGCTAATATACCATCCAAAATGGAAATACATATTTTCCCTGGTGAAAGTAATACTTATAAGCTTTATGAAGATGATGGTGTAACTAAACTTTATGAAAAAGGTTATTATACTATAACAAGTATTGATTATAATTACATGCAAAATAACTATACTTTAATAATTAGACCTGATGAAGGTAAAAATGGTATTCTACCTGCTAAAAGAGATTATAAGATAAGATTTAGAAATACTAGACAAGCTGATAATGTTGATATTTATATTGATCAAGACAAAGCTGATTTAGAGTTTACATCTTATGTTGAGGATGCTGACTTTATTGTTGATATAAAAGGAGTTCCAACAACAAGACAACTTACTATTAACTGTAAGGGTAAAGATATTGAAATTGATGCAGTTCGTATCATTAATGAAGATATTAACTCAATCATTAATGACTTAATGATAAGAACATCTCTAAAAGAAAGAATTGCAGCAATTATCTTTAGTAAAGATTTATCAATACGTAAAAAACGTATTATGATAAGAAAACTAAGAAAAGAAGGATTATCAAGTTTATTTATGAGAATGTTCTTAAATCTTCTTGAATATATTTCTCAGTTATAGTTTTTTATCTTGATAAAATCTATTTAATTTTATATAATACGTTTAAGCAGTTGATGAAAGAGTAGTAGTAAGATTTATTCTTTTTAAAGAGAGTTAATGTTTGGTGAAAATTAACAAAAGAATGCTTATGAACTTGCTTTTGGATGTGATGGGTTTATTTCCCTTATAAAATATAATAAGAAGCAAATAAGGTGGTACCACGTTATTTAATATAACGTCCTTTGGTATCATCTTTTTTTATTGAAAGGATTTGGTTTTAATGACTAGAGCGATTATTGTTAACTTATCATTTTTTGTAATATTGTGGATATTGATATTCTTATTTGAATACCTCTTTGTTATGAAAAAAAGAATTAAAGGTAAAAGTAAGAAAAAAAGTGTTGATCAAGTTATGGAGTTTATTTATTTAATTGGTAGATTTAAACTTGATAAAAATAAAGTAGTTTATAATAAAATGGCTAAATGGTGCAGCATTATAAATGGATTTATAATCTCTGCTGTAGTTACGGTTATTTCTAATATTGATTTATATATTGTATGGCAATTATTAATTGGTTTTGTTTTATTATTTGCCCTTATTTATTCTTTATATGAAATATATGGAAGACATTTAGCTAAGAAATGGGGATTAAAAAATGAATAATTATAGTGAAATAGAAAAGAAATGGCAAAAATATTGGGAAGAAAATAAGACATTTAAAACTGATGCTTGGGATTTTTCCAAACCTAAGTTTTATGCTCTTGATATGTTTCCATATCCATCTGGTGTAGGACTACATGCAGGTCACCCAGAAGGATATACTGCAACAGATGTTGTATGTCGTATGAAAAGAATGCAAGGATTTAACGTTTTACATCCTATGGGATATGACTCATTTGGACTTCCAGCTGAACAATATGCAATTCAAACTGGAAATCATCCTGCAATCTTTACAAATGAAAATATAAAAACATTTGGTGCTCAACTTAGAAGTTTAGGATTTAGTTATGACTGGGATAGAGAAATATCAACAAGTGATCCTAATTACTACAAATGGACACAATGGATATTTAAAAGATTATTTGAAGATGGCTATGCTAAATATATTGATATGCCAGTTAACTGGTGTGAAGAGTTAGGTACAGTTTTATCAAACGATGAAGTAATAGATGGTAAATCAGAACGTGGTGGATATCCTGTTATAAGAAAAAATATGAAACAATGGGTTATAGATATACCTAAATATGCTGAAAAATTACTTTCTGGTTTAGATGAACTTGACTGGCCTGAATCTACAAAAGAAATACAAAGAAACTGGATTGGTAAATCAACTGGTGTTGAAGTTAAATTTGATATTGTTGGTGGAGGATCATTTAAGATTTATACAACATGTATTGAAACAATATATGGTATTACATTTATGGTACTTGCTCCAGAAAATCCATTAGTTGATGAACTTAAGGATAGAATTGAAAACTGGGATGAAGTAGTTAAATATAGAGAAGAAACTGCTAAAAAATCTGATATTGATAGAACTGAATTAAATAAAGATAAAAATGGTGTATGTTTAAAAGGTATTATGGCTATTAATCCAGTTAATGGAAAAGAAGTGCCTGTATACTTAGGAGACTTTGTTTTAGCAAGTTATGGTACAGGAGCTGTAATGGCTGTTCCATCACATGATCAAAGAGACTTTGAATATGCTATTAAATATAATATTCCTATGATTCAAGTAATTGAAGGCAAAGATGTATCTGAAGCTGCATTTGAAAAACAAGATTATCTTGGTAAAGGATGTAAATTAATCAATAGTGAAGAGTTTACTGGACTTACTGTTGAAGAAGCTAAAAAAGCTATAACTAAAAAATTAGTTGATATGGGTTATGGTGAAGAAAAAACTAATTATAGATTAAGAGAGTGGATATTTGCTCGTCAAAGATATTGGGGTGAACCTGTTCCAATTATTCACTTAGAAGATGGAAGAAGTATTGCTTTAGCTGATGAAGATTTACCTTTAGTTCTTCCAACTCTTGAAGACTATAAAGGTCATGGAGGAAATGCTCCTCTTGAAAATGATCCATCTTGGGTAAATGTAGAAGTAGATGGAGTAAAGGGCAAAAGAGAAACATCTACAATGCCTGGTTCTGCTGGATCAAGTTGGTATTTCTTAAGATATATTGATCCACATAACGATAAAGCTATAGCTGATCCAGAGTTATTAAAACACTGGATGCCTGTTGACTTATACGTTGGTGGACCAGAACATGCTGTTGGTCACTTACTATATTCAAGAATGTGGAATGAATACTTATATGATAAAGGAATAGTTCCTGTTAAAGAACCTTTTAAGAAATTAGTTCATCAAGGAATGATTTTGGGATCTAATGGTTTAAAAATGGGTAAAAGACATCCTGAATATTGTATTAATCCATCTGATATCGTTAGAGATTTTGGTGCTGATACATTAAGACTTTATGAAATGTTTATGGGACCACTTGATGCAGATAAACCATGGAATGATGATGCAGTAGTTGGTGCTAAGAAATTCATTGATAGAGTATTTAGACTTTATACTGAAGATAACAAAGTATCCGATGAAGAAAATAAAAACTTAGAGAAAGTTTATCATCAAACTGTTAAAAAAGTTACAAATGACTACGAAACACTTTGCATAAATACTGCTATTTCTCAAATGATGATCTTTATTAATGCTGTACAAAAGGAAAGTGTATTCCCAAGAGAATATGCTGAAGGATTTGTAAAACTTCTAAATCCTCTTTGTCCACATATTACTGAAGAAATTTGGGAAAGACTTGGTCATAATAATACAATTGCTTATGAACCATGGCCTACATACGATGAAGAAAAAACTATTGATGATACAATCACAATAGGTGTACAAGTTAATGGTAAATTAAGAGGAACAATTGATATAGCTAAAGATGCTTCTAAAGAAGAAGTAGAGGAGTTAGCTAAAGCTAATGAAAATGTTAAGAAATTTACTGAAGGTTTAGAAATAGTTAAAGTTATTGTTGTTCCAAATAAGATTGTTAACATTGTTGTTAAATAATATAAAAAAAGAATCTAGAGATTAAATATCTAGATTCTTTTTTTGACTTCTTTTGTCGAATGTATTGAATATAAACTTTATATTTATATAATAACTTTTTGTTACCTATGTCTGTGGGTCTACTTATCACATCACGACTGAATCTTGCATTACTGAATAACCAGGGGGTTTATTAGGAGTGTGATGAGTAATGACTAAAGTTTCATTATTATACGTTATCATAATTATGTTAATTATAGTTATCTTAAAATTAATATAAAAAAAGAACGCCAGCACTTAGTGTGTGGCGCAAACAGTAGTAGGCGCCACCCGACTAGGTAACACTTACATAATTATTATATAAAATAATTATGTTTATAGTCAATAAATAGTAGCTTAATAAAAAAGTTTTTGTTAAGATAATTCGGCGAATATACCAAGTATAAAAGGTATTGTTTGTGAGGCTCCAAGGACTGTTTCATAAGTGTATGTATCATAACATAATCCATAGAATGTGATTACATCATCTTCAATTATTCTTCCTTTAAATGATGATTTTGGAAGTAGAATCATTACAGTGTCATCATAGTATCCCCATTTGTCTTTAGTCATATCAACTCTTAAAACCCAGTATTCAATACCATCTTCCGTTTCTTCCATTACTTGAACTACTTTACCAGTAAGTTTGATTTTTTTCTCGATATATTCGGAAGGATTTCTGAAAATTTCCTTATATGAATACGCAGTAGCTGCATTTTTGAATGCATTTTCAAATGACGTTTCTATTTTGTTTCCATCATTATCGAAGTACTCTGCATGTGATTCAAAATTAAGACTATTTATACTTTCAATATTTGAATATTTAACTTTAGTTTCACTATTATTTGAACGACATATAAAAGTTATGCTTTTAATCCCATCAAGCTCATTACTGTTTTTATTGGAAATATTTATTATGTGATTCTTAGTATGGTACGTACACATCATCCAGTCACTAATAGAGTTATAAATGATTGATACTTCACCATTTTTATCAATATTTACTTTCTCTTTTTCAAATTGCCAATTCTCTGGAGCTGTTTCTTTAATTAAGTCAAGAACTTTAGTGTCGGATTTTATTGATGTTTTTGATGAAAGATCGTCATTTTCTTTATTGTTTATAATAATTATAGTGGTTATTACACCTGCAATAATTAGCGCTACTACAACTGATAATATTATAAAAAGTTTTTTCTTATTCATTATTATACTCCTTTCTATAATCTATATATCACAAAAATATCTTGCAGTAAATAGTTCGTGTGAATATTTTGGCAAAATCGGTATCATACTTGTAATAGGTGGTATTAATGAAAATGCAGTTTTATTCATTAAAAGACTTACTTATTTTTAATATTAAATACTATAGATTTAAAAATAATATGTCTCAGGAGAAGTTGGCTGAGCTTTGTTTATTTACACCAAGATACATGACAGACATAGAAAGAGGTAAGCACTGTCCAACTATTGATAAAATAGAAGTAATAGCTAAAAATTTAAAGATAGAACCTTATGAATTATTTCAACATCATAAATATGATGAAGATATAGTTGTAAAGATTGTTAAGAATAGACAATATAATCAAAAATAAAAATGAATCTATATTTTCTAGATTCTTTTTTTTATGTTTCGACATAATTTTATTTGTAATTGTTTTATAACTATATTTGGTGATATAAATGAAAGTAAAAATATTTGATGAATCTCATGAAAAAGATTTAGAAGAACAGGTTAATAATTATCTATATGAACATGATGTAGATGTAGTTGATATTAAGTATCAAGTATCTGTATCAATTGCAGGAGAAGATCAAATATATTGCTTTTCTGCAATGATTATATATAAATAAAAAATAACTATGACTTTAAAAGTCATAGTTTTTTTGATAAAATATATCTAGTTATTTAAGGAATGATTAATTTGAAAAAAAGTTCATTTATTGAAGGAACATTTATTGCAACACTTGCAATTGTATTTACTAAAATTTTAGGAATGCTTTATGTCATTCCTTTTTATGCAACCGTTGGAATAAAAGGTGGAGCTCTTTATGCTTATGCATATAATATTTATGTTTTATTTATAGATATATCAACAGCAGGGCTTCCAAATGCTATAAGTAAAGTTATAAATGAATATCATACTTTAGGTAAAGAAGAAGCTAAAGTAAGAGCTTATAATTTAGGTAAAACTTTAGTTAGATTTATTGCAATTATTTCATTTATAGTTTTATTTGTATTTGCTAAACAAATAGCTTTGCTTATTATAGGAGAGCTTAAAGGTGGAAACACAATTGAAGATGTAGCATTTGTTATTAGATGTATTTCATTTGCAATACTTGTAATTCCATTTTTATCTGTTGCTAGAGGATATTTACAAGGTCACAGAGTCATAAATATTTCATCTATTTCTCAAGTAATAGAACAAGTTGCTAGAGTATTAATTATTATTTTAGGTTCTTATTTAGCATTAAAAGTATTCCATTTATCACTTAGAAATGCAGTTGGTATTGCAGTATTCGGTGCTTTTGTTGGTGGTCTTCTTGCATACTTTTATGTTAGATATAAGATATATAAAAACAGAAAAGAATTAGGACTTGCTACAAAATTTAAAGAAAAAGATGAAGTAACAAATAAAGAAATTATTAAGAAGATTATTTCTTATGCTATTCCGGTTGTAATTATAAGTGTATCTATTTCTATATATAACTTTATCGATATGGTTTTAATACTTAGAACAATGGATTATTTAAAATTTAGTGCTCTTAAAACTGAGTTTGTAACATCTGCTATTTCAACTTGGTGTAGTAAAATTAATGTTATTATTACAGCTATTGGTGCTGGAATGACAACAAGTTTAATTCCAACAATTGTTAACTCATACACATTAGGTAAATGGGATGATGTTGCTAAAACATTTAATAAAGCTTTACAAATTATATTTGTTATAAGCTTACCAATGGTTGTTGGAATATGTCTTTTAGCAAGACCTGTTTGGACTATATTTTATGCATATAATCATATTGGTGTAATAATTCTATCACTTAATATATTTGTTGCTTTATTCTTAAATTTATTTATGATTACTAATTTCACACTACAAAGTGTTAATAAATTTAAAATGGTATACATAAGTGTATTAGGTGGATTTATTACTAATGGACTTTTAGATATTCCACTTATGCTTTTATTTAGTAAGATTGGAATTCCTCCATACTTTGGTGCAATAGTTGCAACCATGCTTGGATATAGTTTATCAATTTTAACTACAATGATTTATTTTAAAGTTAAATATAATTTCCATTATCGTAAAACTATTATGGTATGTTTAAAAACTATAATTCCACTTTTACTTATGGTTTTAGTTGTACTTGGTTTAAGACAAATTATGCCTGTTCCAAATAGAAAAGCTATATCAATAATGGTATGTGGAGTTTGTGGTGTAGTTGGTGGTATTGTTTATTTATTTACATCATATAAGATGGGTATATTAACTGATGTATTTGGTAAAGAATACTTAAATAAAATCATTAAAAAACTTACTTTTGGTAAAGTAAGTATTAAAGAATAATTAAATCATATACATATTTGAATTTGAATCAATATTTGTTGTTTCATTAATGTTATTAACTGGACTGTTTTCGAGTTTTGTTACTCTAGATTCAAGTCTATTTACTTGTCTTTCAAGTCTTGCAAGTCTTGTTTGATAATCATTATATGAACTTGGATCTTGATTTAAATTTTGATTCATATAAAATGAAGAAGATGCTTCCATACTAGGCATTGGTGGCATCATATTATTATAGTAATACCCTTGGTTGTAACTTGATTCTTGGAAAAAGTTGTTTCTTTCTTTTCTCATGATAAAACTTCCTTTCGTATTATTATATGTAAGAATATATATAGAGGTGTTTATCATGAGATTAAGAAACCTAAAGAATAAAGAAGATCTTATTAGAGATTGTATGTATTTAGTTTATGAACCTGAAAAGTATAAGGGTAACTGGAATAAAGTATTTAAAAATGATCATCCGATACATATTGAAATAGGAATGGGTAAAGGGACTTTTATTAAAGAAATGGCTCATGCATTTCCTGATATAAACTTTATTGGTATAGAAAAGTTTGATGGAGTAGTTGCAAGAGCGATTAATAATATCAATGAAGATGTTCCAAGTAATTTGAGAATTATAAAAACGGATGCTATAAATGTAAAAGATATTTTTGATAAAGAAATAGATACAATATATTTAAATTTTTCAGATCCATGGCCTAAAAAAAGGCAAGTAAAGAGAAGACTTACTAGTCCAGTATTTTTAGATGCTTATGAAAATATATTTAAACATAATAAAGTAATTATTATGAAAACAGATAATATAGATTTATATGCATATTCAATTTGTTCATTAAGTGAGCATGGATATACAATAAAAGATGCATCACTAGATTTACATAAAAGAGAAGAATTTAATATAATGACTGAATATGAGAAAAAGTTCTCAGAAGAAGGAGTTAAAATTAACTATTTAAAAGCTATAAAAAAATAATTTTTATTTTATTTTATATAGCAATTTGATATAATTTTTATTAGGAGGCTACAAATGAAAAAGATATTTATTTTAATATTATTTATGTTGCTTCTTACTGGATGTAAGAGTGTTAATAAAATGAATATTGATGAAATTAAAAATAATTCATTAAATGGAAAAGCCGCACATCCTAACACTATTAGAGTAGGTTATAAATATTATAAACCTGGACTTATGAGTATTGTTAGAAGTGAAAACTATAATGAAATAATAATGAATAATGATACTAATTATTATTTATATGTTGATTTAGTAAGCTACTATAATAAGACTAATAGTGACTATGAAGAAAACGATATATCTTATTATTCAAAGAAAATTGAACATAAAAAGAAGAAGGGTTATATCGAAATTAATGAGATTAAAGACAATCAATATTTAATTGAAATTATGTATAATTATGCTAAAATAGAAGTAATGGTAAACAAGGCTAATATTAAGACTGCGCTTGCTTATTCATTGAGTATTTTAACATCTATTAAGTATAATGATAAAGTAATAGAAAGTACTATGGGAAAGAACGTATTAAGTGTTCATGAAGAATCTGTTAATATCTTTAAAACAGTTACTAGTGAAAGAAATACACTTAAGTATGTTGAAGATAGTAAGTATGATAAAGATGTATTACCAGATATGGATTTGGTAAATTAGAAAGGTGATTCCTATGGGTCTATTTGATAAAGTTAAAAGCATATTATTTGAGGAAGAAGAAGTAGAAGAAGTAGAAACTCCTAAGAAAAAAGAAGAAGTTATCGAAAATAATAACGATGAAGATATAGATATTAAACCTCTTCCAGATGTAAGTGTTGAAGTAAAACCTAGAGAAGCTCATTTTGAAAGAGTTATTGCAGAAGAAAAACCTCAACAAGAATTTAGTGAAAGAGATTTATTTAGAAGTGAATCAACATTTAAATTTCCAGCATTTGATGAAGAAGAATTTGAAGAATCTATGCCAAGACCAAATGTGGTTGAGGAAAAAAGATCATCAAATGTTTTAGATTATGAAAGAAGAAATAAACAAGAACAAAGACAACAATATTCTCGTTTTGATTCTTTTAAAGCTAAAGAAGAAGTTAAAGAAGAAAAGAAAAGATTTAAACCAAGCCCTGTTATATCTCCAGTTTATGGTATTTTAGATAAAGACTATAAAGTTGAAGATATTAAGGAAGCTCCAAAAAATTTTGATAATAATATTTTATCTAATAAAGATTTAGATGTAGAAATTGTTAGAAAGAAAGCTTTTGGTAAATTAGAAAATACTTTAAAAGAAGCTCCTCATAAAAATGTTGTAACAAGAGAAACTTATGAGATAAAAAAAGAAACAGTTAAAGAAGAACCTGTTAAAGAAATTAAAGAAGAAGAAAAAGTTGATGATGTTGTTATTACGACAGAACCAATTATGGAAGATTCTCATAATTTAATAGAGGAAAGATCAAAAACAATTGATGAACTTTTAAAAGATGCATCTGATGATGTTATTGAAGAAAGTGCTCCAGTTGATGAGATTAATTATTCTGATTTAGAAACTGAACTAAAAAATGAGTTTACTGATAAAGATGAAACTAAAGATGATATTATAATTGATAATACATTTGAAGAAGAAAAAGAAAATAAAGATAAAGTTGATGCCTTAGAAAATGATACACTTGAAAATGATTTGTATGATTTAATTGATTCGATGTATGATAATACTGAGGACGGTGAATAGTAAATGGAATTCTGGTTATCCTTTTTACCAATAATTATTTATGCACTAATTATTATTATTTTAGTAGTTGGTATAATTCTTGGAATAAGATCAATTAAAACTATGAAGAAGGTTGAAAAAGTTGTTGATAATGTTAACGACAAAGTAGAATCTTTAAATGAAGTATTTAATGTAATTGATTTTACTACTGATAAAATTGCATCTTTTACTGATAAAGTTGTAGATGGTGTAAGTGGTCTTTTCGGTAGATTATTATTTTCAAAGAAAAAAGAAAATAAAGATAAAAACGAGGAGGATTCTGAATCTGATGAGTAAAAGCGGACTAGGTAAGTTTATTATTGGAGCTGGTATTGGCTTTGGAATAGGATTGTTAGTCGCTAATAAACCTGGTAAAGAAACTAGACAGGATATAAAAGATAAGTTTAAAGAACTTGAAGAAAAATTTAAAACTCTTGATTATGATGATTTAAAAAAAGGTGCTTTAAATAAACTTGAAGAGCTTAAACTTAAAATTCAAGATTTAGATCAAGAAAAACTGGAAAATATTGCTAGAGAAAAAATTGATGATATTAAATTCGGTATTGCTAATTTAACACAATCAGTTAAAAAGAAATCTGCTCCAATAATAAAGAAGATAGCAGATGAGCTATCTGTTAAAATAGATAGTTTAAATAAAGAAGAAAAAAATATATAGATATTTATAAATATTTGATTTATAATAAGAGCAATCAACGAAGACTGGCCTTACAACCCACGAGTTGAAACGATTTAATCGCGTTAAGATTATAAAGAGTATGATTAAGTTCATAAATTAAGGTGGTACCGCGGATTATCAAGTTCGTCCTTTAATTTATGAATTTTTTTGTTTATTAGAAAGGAAAATATATATGACACTATATGAAGATTTAATGTACAGAGGTTTAATTAAAGATGTAGCATCATCAGATCTTAAAAAAGTATTAGATGGAGAACCTATTAGTTTTTACTGGGGAACTGACCCAACTGCTGATAGCTTACATATTGGACATTATTCATCTTTAATTACTGCTAAAAGACTTGCTAATGCAGGACATCATCCTGTGCTTTTAGTTGGTGGAGCAACTGGTTTAATTGGAGATCCAAGACCAACTGCAGAAAGAGAAATCATATCTAAAGAAACTGTACAAAATAATATTGAAGGTATTAAAAAACAAGTAGAAAAATTATTTGATGGTAAAGCTGAAGTTGTTAATAACTACGATTGGTTTAAAGATATTTCTTTAATTGATTTTTTAAGAGATACTGGTAAATACATTAATATTAATTATATGCTTGATAAAGATATTATTAGAAGAAGACTTGAAACAGGAATTACATTTGCTGAGTTTACTTATACTTTAATGCAAGGATATGACTTTCTTCATTTATATGAAACTAAAAATGTTGTAATGCAAGTTGAAGGATCTGATCAATGGGGAAATATTACAACTGGTGTTGATTTAATTGGTAAAAAATTAGGTAAAGAAGTTCATGCATTTACTATGCCTTTAATTTTAGATGCTAATGGTAATAAATTTGGAAAAAGTGAAGGTAATGCTTTATGGCTTGATAAAAATAAAACATCAAGTTATAAGTTATATCAATACTTAATTAATGCTGATGATAGTAAGGTAGAAGAATACTTAAAAGTATTTACTTTCCTTTCTAAAGAAGAAATTGAAGATGTTATGAAAAAACATAACGAAAAACCAGAAGATAGAATTGCTCAAAGAACTTTAGCTAAAGAATTTATTACAGATCTTCATGGAAAAGAAGAATATGAAAAAGCTGAAAGAATATCTAGAGCTTTATTTACTGATGAAATATATACTTTAAGTAAAGATGATATTTTAGGTGCTTTAGAAGGCGTTCCAACATTTAATTTAAATGATGGAGAAACAATATTAGATTTACTTATTAACAATAATATTTGTTCATCAAGAAGAGAAGCTAGAGAGTTCTTAACAGCAGGTGCTATTAAGGTTAATAATAAAGCTATTAATGATGAAAATGAAATTATTTCACTTGATAAGTTGATTGATAACTCTATATTAATTCTTAAAAAAGGTAAAAAGAACTATTTTATAGGCATCTATAATAAATAAAAATAAGGCCTCCTACTATTTTATAGTAGGAGGTATTTTTTATGAATTATTATCAATATAATGATCGTTTTTTAGTTCCTTTTTTACTTGGTGGACTTGCTGGAGGAGCGATAGGGGCTTATTCAAGACCAAGACCTGTATTTGTAACAACTCCATATCCTAGTTATTCTTATCCATCTGGACCATATGGTAATTATTCTTATAGTTATTATTACCCATATCCTCGTTAGAGGATATTTTTTTATTTACAATTGATAGAAATATGAAATAAGTAATTATATTAGATCCACCATAACTTAAAAAAGGAAGAGGTATACCCATAATTGGTACAAAACCTATATTCATCAATATGTTATATATAGTTTGCACGCTAAATAAAATAGTAAATGAACCAATTAATTTCTTAGAAAAAAAGAACCTTTTTGTTTGGTATTTTTTTATATAACATTTTATAAATAACATATACGAAATTAATAGAAATAATAATAATATTAATCCTATGTTAGGAGCTGTAAAATCAAATATAAAATCAGTTATACCTTCTGGTATATATATAATAGTTTTATTCATGTTAATGGGTAAAAGTTTAGTTGAAGCTAAACTTATTAATCCATTTGTTATTTGAATATTATCAAAGTTTAAAAGTCTTTTATATCTATAATATAGTTTTCCATTTAAAAAATTAATAAAGAACTTTGACTTATATTTAAAAACTATTATTGATGATGCTGTGCTTATAAGTATAGTTATAAATATTATTTTAAATATTTTTTTATTTTTCTTATTATAAGCAATATATAAATATAAGATTAATAGTAATATAAAATTTCCGGTGTCAGGTTCAAGTAATATAAGAATTGATGGAATTATAAATAGTATTAGATTTAATATATATTTTTTTCTTTTTACTAAATCAATTGATATTAAAGGGAAAGTAATTTTGATTAATTCACTTGGTTGAAAACTTAATGAACCGATTTTTATCCAAGCTTTAATTCCATTAATATTTGGTGAAAATATAAGTACATATATTAAAAGTAAAATATTTGCTACGTATAAAAAGTATCTTATTTTAAAAATATACTTAAATTTTATTTTGTATATAAAAATATAAAGAATAATTCCTATAACTATCCATATTAATTGTTTAATAAAATAACTGTTATATTTACTAGAAAGTAGTGGAGCTTTTTTCATGTTATATAAACTTACTAGCAATATAAATAATAAAAGAAGTATTTCTTTTATATTCTTTTTTATATATTTTTTCATAGTAATATTATGTCTATTTTTCATATATTTATCATATTTATACATATAAGGAGAGTTAAATATGGATAAACTTCCAAGAGTATATCAAAATAAAATAGACCATGATATTAATTGTGGACAAGATTCATTTTATTCACAAAATAGTTTTAGTTCTAATCATAGATCAATAAAGGTTAATGATATATTTAAAGGTATAGATTTTATATATAAGAAGAGAGTGGAAATTACCCTAAATAATAATATGGTTTTAGTTAAAGATATTGTTTCTAAAAATGATAAATACTTAATAACGATAGATAACGAAAAGATATTAATTAATGATATAAAAGACATAAAGGTAAAATAAAAAACATCACGTTAGTGATGTTTTATTATTACTAAATTATATCATCAATATATTTTTTTAATTGATGGGCATCTTTACCAAAAATTATTTTAAGTTGATTATCAATTTCAACAATTCCTTTGGCACCAAGTTTTTGTATTGCATCTTTGTTTACTAAGGATACATCTTTTAAAATAACTTTAAATCTAGACATATTACATTCAGCATTAATTATATTATCTTTACCACCAAGGTAAGTAATTAGTTTGTTAGCTTCGATAGAAAAATCTTTTCTTGTTAACTTTATAACGATTCCAGAAATAATAATAATTATGAATAATATAATAGCGTATTGTAAATAAACTGACATATATATCACCTTGATTAATTATACTATATTCTTTATAAAAAGTAAAAATGTTTTATCTTGAGCACTATTTTTTACATTTAGCATAAAGTATTAATGAGAATACATGAAAGGGTGAAAAAATAATGTGTAATAACGAAAATGAAAATGGAAATTGCATTTGCGAAATATTAAAAGTTATTTTAGTTTTACAAGAAAATGCATGTCCTGATAATTGTTTAGATTCTTGTGATAGACCAATGCTTGGTGGTGGAGCTAACTGTTTAATTTGTAACACAAGACCTGTAATGCTTTATACTTGTGGATCAAATAGTGAGGCTTTATCTATGCCTGTATCTAAAGACATAACAACATGTACAGAAGCAACAGATTGCTCTAATATCTTTAGAGTTGAAAAGCTTGATGGATGCTGCTGCACACTTAGGGTTCTTCAACCAAATCCCGATACTACAAGCTTAAATCCATATGTTGGAACAAATTCATTCTTTACGATTAATACAAATTGTTTATGTTGTATAAGATGTTTAAATGATACTTATATTGATTGTGTTTAAAAAGCCTTGATGAGGCTTTTTAATTTTGGAGTAATATGTGTCAATTTTGTTTGTAATATTTATTATGAGTTGATATAATGATAATAGTAATAATAGGAATAGTTAGTGTAGAAATAATTATGTATGAGGTGATTATTTATGAAAGAATCCTACTGGGGTTATTGGTTAGTAGTTTTAGGTATTTTTGTAATAACTGTTCTACTTTTAATTCAAAATGTAACTAGTCAAAACACTCATGACTACTATGCTGTAAAAGAAATAACTCAAGCAGCTATGATAGATGCAATTGATTATGAATATATGGATACTTATGGAGAAGTAAGAATTAATAAAGAAGTATTTATTGAAAGTTTCTTAGAGAGATTTTCACAAACTGCTTCTCTTAATAATACTTATAAAATATCTTTTTATGATATTTACGAAGTGCCACCTAAAGTATCACTTAAAGTATCAAGTGGATCTAACTCATTTAAAGTATTTGGTGATGCAGAAGACTTTGATATTGTAAATAAAATAGATGCAGTATTAGAAGTTCCAACTACTTATGTTCCGGGAAAAGAAGCTAAAGCTCCATGTAAACTTTGTATAACTGTTGAAAAAGGAACTAAGGTAATTAAAAGAGTTATAGATGGATATAAAATTCCTGGTGCAACAAATGAAGGCTTTGGTGTAGGTGGAAAATACTATGATATTGTTGTTGAAGAAGATGAAGATCCTAAATGTAAATCTATATATGCAGTATTTAATAATGAAAGCGACAATGGTGTTAAACTAGATGGTTTAGCTTATGATATATATACATGCAGACTTTATAATAAAGATGGTTCACCTAAGAAAGGTTGTGAAGTAGTACTTCCAATTATAGCTAAAGGTGATGTAAATGTTTATGGATGGAAAAAGAAAGGTGAAAGTACTATTTATACAGTTGGTAGTACAGTAACTATTTCATCAAATACTGTGTTTGTTCCTGTATTTGATACTAATCCTTTAAAAGGAGTTTCTAAACCTGTTGTTGTAAATCCTGGAACTCCAGTTGTTGATAATAAACCAAAAGAAGAACCAAAAGTTGATAATACATCTTGTTTAAAAGAATCAATTACTGTTGATTTTGATAAATTAAAAGATGGTGATGTAACAAATGCAACTGCATGGCCACAATATGCAAGTGTACAGTTATACAAAAAAGACAAGTCAAAGGCAAAAACTGTATCTGCTGGAACACCAATGAGAGTGTTTAGCTGTGATGGCTCTTACTGTGAAGTTTGGGTTAAAGGAGATAACTGTACTGATCATTATCTAATTAAAGAATCTCAAATGCTTATCAATTTACCTGATTATATCCCAAGTATTGTTTATGGAAATAAAGCAGTAAAAGCTAGTGATTCTCAAAAGCGTCGTGGAATAATCTATAATAGAAAGATAGATGGAGATGCTCCAATTGTTCCAACAAGATATTCTATGGCTAAAAGATTATTAAAGGTAGAGCAATCTATTCAAGCTGCAGGTGCTAAGAATAACGCTAAATGGACACTATATGTTGATGATTTATATAGACCTGTTAGTGCTCAAGGAAATCCAAATTATGCAAGTAATGTAAATTGTTTATATGAAGCTTGTGGTATTTCATATCATGCCTTTGCTGGTGCAATTGATGCATCTATTCATTACTATGATGAAGAAAATGATTCATGGAAATCAATTGACATGCCAGCTTGGAAAGGTAAAGCTCAAGAAAGTGCTAATGGTGCTAAAAAAACTAACTATAATACTCTAAAAAATGCAATGACAAATGCGGGATTAAAGGTTTATAGTCCTGAGTGGTGGCATTATAATGATCCATCAGCTATATCTGATAGATCTGCATTAAGTAAAAGTGATGCTGAAAAGAAAAAATGGGCTACTTATAAGAAAATGGCATGGGGAAGTTATGCTTGGGTATTTGATTTAGATAAAATCAATAAATCTGGTGCTCAGTACTCATACTTAGACTTCTTACCAAAAATGTATTATGAGGATTAATAATTATGAATAATAAGAAATATATTATTGCTGGTTTAATAATTACTGTGATTATAGTATTTATTATAGTATTTGTTCTAAATGTTGGAAAAAATAAAGTAACTTGTAAAATTAGTCCATACATGGATCCAGGTGATCCTGAAAAAATAGAAGTTACGGGAGTATTTAAAAATAACAAATTAGAATATGTTAATGTTATAAATACATATAAAACTGAGGATGATTCCAAGGTTTATTGTGAATACTATAAAGATATTAAATCAGATGTTAAATGTAGCAAAAAAACTATAAAAGTAAATAAGTTAAAAGATCTTTCGATATTTGGTGATGCCGAGTTAATTGGAAAGAGTGAAAGTACTTTTACAAATACGTTTAAAGACTATGGATATACTTGCAAATAATCAAAAAATAAAAAAGCCTTAAATTAAGGCTTTTTTTATTTTGAATAAATACGGTAGAAATTTATTTTTGGTCTGTTATTAATCCTCATATTAACATTTTGAGAACCAATACCATCATTAACATATAGTTTTGTATTATTTACATCGTAATATCCACTTACATAAGTTTTAGCACCTTTAAGTTTAATTAAAGATCCATAAAACGGAATTTTTATTTGTCCACCCATTGAGTGTCCAGATAAAACTATATTGTAATTATTTTTAAGTTTTTTAATTTCATCAGGTTTATGTAAAAGTACTATTTTATAAGATGTATCTTCTTTTAAAGACTCATCTTCTTTTTTAATATCATTAATACCAATAATTTTTATTAATTCTTCAGAACCATTATATAGTTCATATATTTCATTATCTAATATAATAAAGTCATCTTTAAATACAGTATAGAACTTATCTTTAAAGTGTTTATCGTTATCACCAAGAATAGCAAATTTTTCTATTTTTGCATTTATTCTTGATAGCTCATTTTTTATTTTTGTTATTTCTTTATCACTTACTTTAATATCTTTAGTAAATAAATCACCGGTAAACACAACTATATCTGGATTAAGTTCATTAATCTTTTTAACAGTTTTTTTAACATCATTTATATTTGTTGATTTACCATATAGGATGTCACTAAAATGAACTATCTTTAAACCATGATAATCATCTGGAAGTTTTTTATCTGTTATACCATATTCTATAACTTTTATGTTATGAGCTATAAACCATTTATTAAAGAAAAATGTAATTATAAGTAAGAGTAGGATAATAAGTAAAACTATTATTAATTTCTTTTTCATATGAACCTCTTTTTATATTGTTAATATTATTACACATACTAGATTATGAAGTATATGCATTGATATTGTTGAAAATATATTATTAGTTTTCTTATATAGACAAGCAAAGGAAATACCAAGTGCTGCATATGGAATAATATATAAATATTCAAGCCCATGTGAACCAATTATATGTGCATAACCAAATACTAATCCACTTATGATTGGATAAATATATTTGTTGTTTATAAATTTTCCAATAGCTAGTCTAAATATTATTTCTTCACAAATAGGAGCAACTAAAACCATACTTACTATTGCGTAGATATAGTTTTTAGATAAAACTGTTCTGTTTATGGCTTCGTTATCAGCTATAGCGCCAACAGCTATATTTATTACGGCGTTTGTAAAAATCATTATAAGTAGACCTACTACCCAGTATTTAAGTGAAGTTTTAATAATAGATTTACCATTTTTATTAAAATCATCTTTATCTTTAATGAAATCTTTATAATAAATAAGAATCAATGTAAAAGCGATAAATAATTGACCACCAACTTTTATTAAAGTTGAATATAAATGGTTGCTTAAGTTTAGATTTGATACTAGTAAACTAATTTCAATATTCAAAAATAAATATAAAACAAATACTGAAAAGAATATAATTATATGTTTTACTTTTTCCATTTTTATCTTTCCTTTACATAATAAATAATATCAAATAAAGCGTTAAAAATAAACAAGTTTTATTTGAACAATTATGACTAAGTGTTATAATTATTTTGATAATATAGGAGGATATATGAAAAGTATTTTAAAAATGTTTTTATTTATAACAATTTTTTATTTTATATTATTAACTAATGTTAAAGCTGATGGATGTACTTATGATATTCAAGCAATGATGATGCAAGATGCATCAAAGATAGGAATACACTATGAAGAAACTGGTACATACTTAAATGTTATTGTTGAAGGATTAAATGGTTCATATTATATTAAAACAACTACAACTAATTTAGATGGAGAAGATGTAAGGTTTCAAGAAACTATATATGGTTCATCAACTACTAATAAGCAAACAATACTTTGGACTAATACAAAGTCTATAAGTGAAGTAATATTTGATGTATATGGCTCTAACACAACAGCGTGTCCTAATTATAAACTTACGTCAATTAGATTAACTCTTCCTATGTATAATACTTATAGTAAAGATGATAAATGTAAGGGTAATCAAGATAAATATGTATGTAAGGAATTTGTTACAAATACTATTACTAGGGAAGAGTTTGACCGTGCTTTTCAAAATAAAATAACTATAGATGTTGAAGATGAAAAAGAAAATACAGTTAAAAAAGTAAAAGAATCTAAAGTTGAAAAGTTCTTTAGAGAAAATAAAACATTTATTATTGCAGGTTCTTGTTTAATTGTATTTGGCACTATAACAGGGGTTATTTTATACCGTAGAAAAAATAGATTATATTAAGATTATTTACAATTTAAAACCAACTAAAAATTAGTTGGTTTTTTATTAAAAATAAACTTAAAATTATTGTATTTATAACTTGTAATATGTTAAAATGATTATAGTATATGAGGATGGTAATTATGAAGACTATTAGATTTATATTTTTATCATTAATTTCTTTTATAGCATTTACTTTTTATGTATCTGCGGAATGTACTAATGAAGAAATTTTAAAATTTAGAGAAGATGCTAAATCAATTAAAACAAATTATAATGTTGAACAAAAAAAGAGTAATGAGTATGATCATGAAACTGGAGATTATATAGAAAAAGATTTTTTTGTTTTAAAGTTTGTAAATGTACCAAATAATTTTTATATTAAATTAACTGATGATTATGATAATTCAAATAAAGTACTTACTAATATATCAAATAATACTTTAAGTGCTGATTTTATGGTACAAGATGATGGGGCTCATAATATACACTATGAAATATATACAAATAATACAACATCTTGTCCAAATGAACTTTTAACAGATAATTATATTTTACTTCCACAACATAATAGGTATTCACAAATGGATATATGTGTTGATAGTGAAATACCTGAGTGTCAGGAATATGTTAAATCTGAAGTAACTTATGATAAGTTTATCAAAGAAACTAGAAAAGAAGCTGACAAAAAGGTTGAGGAAGAAAAAAGAAAACAAAAAGAGAAAGAGAAAAAGGATAAAAACATTAACACTAAATATATAATTATTGGTGGTGCTGCTATAGTTGTTATTGGCATTATATCAGTAGTTGTTATTAGAAGAGTTCATGAAAGAAAAGTTAGGGGATTTTAGGTTATGAAGAAAAAGTTATTAGTGTTATTAATACTTTCTTTATGTTTTATGGGTTTAACAAAAGCTAGTGCATATGCTGTTGGTGATACAGTTACAAAGAATATGTATGATGCAGATGACTATAGAATAAGAAGTGATAGAACATTTTATATTCGTAAATATAATGTAAGTGGTTCTGATGATAAAATATATTGTGCGGATGCATCACTTAAAGGTTATTCGAATTTAAAGGTTGATAGAGTATTAGATCCAGATAGATGTCGTTCTGGAAGTTCAAATCAAACTGGATGTCGTGATGGCGCTCATGATGACTACTGGGAAGGTTTATATGATGCAGCGTTATTATTTATTTTAAATGGTAATTATTATGATGATGGTAAAACTATTCAAAATAGATCATATACATATGAGCAAAGACTTATGGCACTTCGTGCTTTGGATAATATTAATCCAAGCTTTAGACAAAACAGATATCATACAGGGTTCAGTGTTAATAAAGATATTCTGAAGTATATTATTAACTCTGGTATTAACTGGGCTGCTGATGGTGTTGAATCAGATTATGTTAACTGGGTATTTGGTAGATATGATAGAGCTAATGATCAGTGGATAGATTCTGATTTACCTGCTGGTGATATATCAAGAGAAGAAATGATTAACCATTTATGGTACGGAACATCTCCAAAAGTATGTAACCAAAATGGTGGCGGCTGTGAGGGTATTGGAACCGGAGAACTTGATACTGATTATGAAATAATTGCAAGAGCAAAAGAGTTATATCAATCTGCTTTAAGATATGCAGGTAAATATAAAAAAGGTGAAGTTCCTGGACAAGCAACTCCTCCAAAAGTTAACGCTAATTTTAAAGTTAAAAGTTTAACATCTGAACTTGAAAACTTAGGTAAGAATAATAATCTTACTTATGATGAATATACAAGAGAGTTAAAACTTGAAGTTACATTTAAAGGTTATAATAAATCAAATGATGGACCTGTTTATATTAAGATTAATCCAGATACTGATGGACGCGTATTTGTAAATGGTTCAAAGATGTATTATAAAAATTTAAATCAAAAAAATAGTAATTGGACTTTATTTGATGGTAGTACTGATTTTTCATCAATGCTTAAGGATGATGATACAGTTACATTCCAATTATTAATACCAGTTAAAGCAACTAATATTAATAGATTAGATAAATATAAAATTAATTTAGAAATCAATTTCTTATATAGAGAGTATACAATTGGAAAAGGTTATAGATTAGTTCCAAACACTGGTACTATTACTGGTTTACAATATTTCTATATCGGTGAACCATTTAGCGGTACAAATGAAGGTGTACCTCATCCTCAATATTTCACATTTGATTGGAATCCATATGATGATGTATTTTGTAAAAATACTAATCCAACTCCAGACAATGTAGATTTATATAAACTATATTTAAAGACATGTTGTCGTGAAAGAGAAAATGGATCAAGTAGAGATGTTATTGTTACAAGAGAATGTGATAATGCAACAAAAGCTTATGAAAGTAATAAAACAAACGATAATCTAGCTAAAATGAAATTATGGTGTGAAACTAAAAAAGCATACTGTGATTATTGTAATGATAAAATAACAGTTCCTTATATGTGTTCTGAATTTAGTGATGATAATAAAACTGTTCCAAACTGTGTTGATGGAGCTGATGCATCAGTTATGAGCCCAACAGATATTAAAATATGTGTTGTTGACTATTCAGACATTGTTGAAAATCCATATCAATTAACAAAAGAAAATGCAACTAACGAAAAGAAAAATGGAGAAGTAGAAGGCGATACTAAATCAGTTCATGAATATTGTAATATTTACTGTAAAGAAGATTATAAAATTGGACTTCCTTTAGGTAAATGGCTTGAAGCTGGTTCATCATTTACACTTGATGTTCAAGTTGATGGTACTAAGTCTTGTTATACTGATGAGATAAATTATAATTTATTTAGAAAAGACTATGATAAAGCTTATGCCAATTTAAGAGCATCTAAGAGTCAAGCTAATATAAATACTTATAACAAAGTATTAAATAACTATAGTTCATGCGCAACTTTATATAATAATAATAAAGACCAACAATCTAAACTTCTTAATATTAAATCAGATGAACAAAAAGTTGAATTTAAGTATCAAGAAGATTATTTAAAAAATCAAAGTGGAGTTGATCAAAAAGTTCCACTTAAGAAACTTGAAGAAAAAAATGATGATATTGTTTTATGGTTCTGTGATGGCGATGTTGATAATGATTATAATAAGTGTTTAGGTGGAACACCATGGAGTGTTAAAACTGAAAACTTAGCAGGATTTAATTGTTCTGGCAGTAGTTGTTCTGAGTCAACTGTAACAATTCCAAGAACAAGATATGCTAAATCAATTAGCACTAACCATACTTTATTTGCACCTGAAACTGAGTTCTTTACAAACTATACAGGTAATAAATTAAGTTTGAGTCAAATGAATAAAAAAGTTATTGATGCAGCAGCATACTATAATAGTATTAAAGATCCAATTGAAAGATTAAATAAAATGAATGCTGCGTATGCAACAATTGGATATAAGAAAGTAACTAAGACTGTATACATTAATCAACAAATATATTCTCAAGAGTCATATCCAATTATGTTATCCACTGAAAAAGGCGCTTATAATTTTGATATTATATTTAGTGGATTTGGTGAGTACTTCAGTACTGGTAAAACAGGTAGACTAATTGGTAATGCTAATTCTGTAGCTATTAAAAATGATACAAGATTTAAAGGTGAATACTTCTGTGAGTACGCTGTTAATTGTAAAAATTGTCGTGTAACAACAACTCCAGGTAAGACACCTCCAATAACTACTCCACCAGCTGTTACTTGGGAAGAAGTTCCATATGAAGCAATTACTACATACTGTAATGGTTGCGGAGTTGTAGTAGAGGGTACTGCACAAGGAGCATTAATATTTAGACAAATTTCATTAACAAATGTTAACCCATCAGATAGAAGTTTAGGTTATAACTTAGTTAACTTAAAAGGTGATGCAGCTGTTAAAGAAATTGAAACTAATGGTGAAGAAGTTTATAACGAAACTAATGGTAAGATAAGTAAATACGAAGTTACACTTACTCCGGAAGTTATAAATTATATCAATGATTATGTTAAGAAAAATAAGGGTGATAAAGTTGTATCAAATCTAAGTGATATTAAGTGTGATACATACTTTAATACAACACTTAACAAAAAAGATTCTGCTAAACATCAAGTTTCTGAAAGATTTGATTACTTGATTTGCCATAGTGGACTTCTTGAGAAATTACAATCTGATCCATCAATTCTTAAAAAAGCAGAAGTTGATAATAACTTAAAGAACCAAAGCTGGGTTGAAAGTGAATACTGCTTAGGAAATGATTGTATTATCGGTATGGGATTTGGATATGGACAAGTATTTGGTCCAGCATATAAATAGTTAATTATTAATTTACAAGCTAATGTCTGATTTAAAAAAATCAGGCATTAGTACTTGTATTTATTTTAAAAAATTAATATAATTAACACAGAATAAGAGGAGGAAATAAGAGTGAAAAATACTTTTAAAAGATTCTTTGGTAATAAAAATACTGTTACAATACTTGGTGTTTTAGCTGGTATTGCAGTTTTATTTTTCTCATATAATAGTAGGGTTGATAAAGCTATTCAACCTTTAAAAGTTCCATACGCAAAAGAAAAAATAGATTCAGCTGAAAAAATAACTGCTGAAATGGTTGGAACTATTGATGTTCCATCATCATTTACATCTAAAGCAACCAATTTAGTTACTAGTGCATCAGATGTAATTAATAAAAGAGTAGCAATCGGAACAAGTATTCCAGCAAATGGACTTTTTTATCAAGAACAAGTTATAACTGATGAACAACTTCCTGATGCTGCTTTTGCTAATATTCCTGATGGATATACAATATATTATCTTCCAGTTAGTATGGAAAGTACTGTATATAATAAGATTTTTCCAGGAAATTATATTGATTTATATTTAAATACAGTTAATGAAGATGGAAAACCTATTTTTGGTAAACTTATTTCATCAATTGAAGTTATAGATGTTAAAGATGAATCTGGTGAACACGTATTTAGCAAAAATGATGCAACAGGTAATCCTGCAGTGTTCTTATTTGTAGTACCTGATGAAATGTATTTATTCTTAAAACGTGCTGAACTTCTTCAATATGAAATACTTCCAGTTCCAAGAAATGAAAGTTATTCATCTAATCCTGGTGAAACTGAGTATAGTTCTGAATATTTAAAAGCAATTATTAATATGAATACAGCAACTATTCCAGAGGAAAATGCATAGGTAAAAAATGAATATGAAAAAGTGGATATTTTATAGCCAAAATTTGCTTAATATATGCTATAAAAATCCACTTTTTTAAATGCCCGAAAATTCTTGAATTAATATAGGTTTTGTGTTATTATAACGGCAGAGGTTGGTGTAATACTATGAGAAAAAGATTGCTAGTTTTATTTATGATACCTGCAATGCTTCTTTTCACTGTAAAAGCAAATGCATCAAATTGTGATGCAAACAAGCTACGTGAGATAAAACAAGAAGCATCTAAGGTAAAACTTACTTATGAAGAAGTAGAAGAGGTTGTTAATAATCAAACAACTCAAGGTGGATCTGATGCTGGATATGATTATGATGTTTATGATACTTATTTAAAAGTAACAATATCTAATTTAACTGATGATTTATATGTTAAGGTTATTAATACTTCAGATAACAGCGTTAAAGAGTTTTATGGAAAAGACGCAACTGATGGAACTATATCATTTAAGTGGACAGATTTAAAAACTATTGCAAAATTAGAACTTAAAGTATATACTAGTTCGAATACATCTTGCCCTGACGAAGAAATATTAACTGATTATAAAACACTACCAAAGATGAATGAGTACTATACTTGGGATGGATGTGTCAAAAACCCTGATGAGGCCATCTGTAAAAAGTATGTGGAAAAAGATGTATCATATGAGGCATACAAGAAAGTAGCTGATAAGGAAACTACAAAGAAAACTGAAAAAGTAGTTGAAGATAAAAGTGGTAATAAAATTACTAGATTTGTAAAAAAGAATAAAAAAGGATTTATAATAGGTGGCTCTATTATTATCGTTTTAGGGGTTGTTACTACTGCTGTGGTAATTATTAAACGAAGAGGGAGTCGAATAATATGATAAAGAAATTTAGAAGTTTAGTTATCGTTTTAGTAGCATTACTTGCTGGATTTATATATTCTAGTAATGTTTTTGCTTTTACATCAAGCGATAGCTCAGGAACACAATATTTAGGAAGTGGAAATACTTTAAGTGGTGCTTACACATACGATGGTGTTACACATAACTATAGTATTTTCAACCACACAATGAATATTGGTGGAACTAGTTATGAAGCATTTTGTATGGATGCTATTAGAAAGTCTGGTTCAGGAAACGGTGCTCACTTAGTTAAAGTACTTAATCCAAATGATCCAATTGATGTTGTGTTATTATCAATTGTAAATTCAGATGCAAGTTATGAAGCTAAGACATTAGCTGAACGTGCATTCTTACCACTAACAAGCTACGTAAGCTACTGGGATCCAGGAAGAGGAAGTCGTACAGGTGGATTTAACTTTGGTGAAATCTATACTAACTATAATAGTGGTATTGTTTGGGCAACTGAAGAAAATGAAGCTACTAGAGCCATTATTAAAAAAGTAACTGGTAAAGATTTAGGTGAAAACTTCACAGCTAAACAATTATATTCTATTACTGGTTTATCTGATGCCCCTAGATATGATGGATTTAATACTAAAGAAGTATTAAAAGAGTCTATTGGAACTGTTAAAGAAGCTAAAGAAATTTATAAAGAAGCTTTAAGACTTGGTGCTGAAGTTGCTAAAGGAAATAAAATTTCTGATAAAAAAGTAGTTTATTCAACACCAGATTATGATACTGATTCTTATGAAACTATCGAAGGAAACGATGGAGTTAAAAGAGGAAGCAGACAAGTACACTTTGAAGTAACTTTTATTGGATTTAAAAATGCATCTAATGATCCTGTTAGACTTGAAATAAATCCAGATGACCAAGGAAGACTTAAAGTTGAGTATTCTGAATATCAAATTAAAGGTGATAAAACAGATACTTGGACAAAATTTGATTCAAACACTGACTTTAGAAGTGTAATAGGTGATAATGACAATATTACAATTAAAGTTAGAACAAGAATTTCTGCATTAGTTACTAAAGAAGCTACATTTAATGTAAGCTTTAAGATTAAAGCAGTTTATAAAGATATTCAATTATCTCGTTTATCTGGTGCTATATATGCACTTAATAATGGATATCTACAAAGATTCATTGTTGCTGATGGAGATAAAAATACTCCAGTAGATCAAACTGGTACTTTCCCACTTAAGTGGAGAAATACAGAAGGTTTCTGTAAAGATCAAGTACCTGATAAAAATGATACAACTGCATTCAAAGAATATTTAGATTTATGTTGTCGTGGTAGAAACGATGAAGGATTTAATATTAAAGATGAATGTGCTAAGAGTCAAAAAGCTAATAATGAAGCTGGAATTAAACTATGGTGTGGATTAAAAGAAGAATACTGTGATTATTGTAACGATAAAGTAACAGTTCCACAAACATGTTCTGAAATATCTCCAACTGAGTTTGTTAATGAAGAAGATAAAGTTGCAACTATTACTGGACCTGAAGATATTAAGGTTTGTGTAATGGACGGACTTGATGAAGCAAATCATCCTTACTTATTAACTAAAGATGAATCTGTTAAACCAAAAACAAGTGAAAATGATAATGGTAATAGTTATTGTAAAGTATCTTGTAAGGAAGACTATAGAATTCAACTTCCAACTGCTAGATATGTTAATAACGGAACTAAGTTCACTTTAAAAATGGATATTGAAGCTCAAAAAACATGTTATTCAGATATTATAGATTACAATAAATTTAATGAAGATTATGCTAAATATGTAGCAGAAATTAAGAGTCATATTGATGCTGGTACAGCAAATAAGAATAATCAAGAATTTGTTAATACATTAAAAGCTTATGAAAAAGCTATTAAAGATATTAATGCATGTAGTGCTGGATGGGCATCTGATTATGAATTCGATCCAGAAATTACATTTGATTATCAAGAAGAGTATATCGATCTATTAGGTCAACATGATCTAAAATTCGTATCAGAAGATAAGAAAGTTAAAGAAGCAGGATCTTGGTTCTGTGATGGATCTGATGTTAATAGAAAATATGATCAATGTATTGGTGGTAAAGGAACTGAAACAAAACCAACAACTACTAAATCTGGTTATAAATGTACTTTAAATAGTGATGGTAAAACTTATAAGTGTGAAGCAACTGATGTAGTTGTACCAACTTCTAAGTTTGCTAAGAAAACTGTTAAAGGATTCGGAACATATGCTCCTGAATCAATATTTGAAACTAAGTTTTCAACTGGTGTTGTTAAATACAATCCAGATGGAACAACATATCAATATACAAGACTTGAAGAAAAACTTGCAACTACAATTCCTGATTCTGATAAAGAAGAAGTTGTAGCAGGTGATTTACCAATTGCTCTTAAAACTGGTCGTGGTGTATATAACTACGGAATCCAATTTAAAGGTGTTGGTGAATACTTTGATAAAGCAGGTAAGGGTCGTTTAATTGGTGATAAAACTGCTGTTGCATTTACAAACGATGATACAGAGTTTAAAGGTATTTACGTATGTTCTTACGTAGTTAACTGTAAAGAATGTACTGTTAAATGTGAAGAACCTAAGACTGAAGATTTATTAATCTTTAAACAATTAGGATTTGATGTTGATTTAACTACTAAGTTCTGTGATTTTGATCCTGAACCTTGTCCTGATTGTCCACTTCAATGTGACGGACCATGTATCTATGATCCAGAATATGGACAATTATATACAGTTCATCAAACTTCACTAACTGACTTTAATGCATCTAATAGAGAACTTGGATCTAACTTAACAAATGTTAAAGGTCAAGCATTTATTAGTGAACTTGAAGAAAAAGGTGAATCAATTTATGGTGAGGAGCCAGAGTATACTTTCGTATTTACTCCAGCTGCTATAGAATTTGTAAAACAAATCAATGCTGATTCAAATAGTTATACAGAACTTCCAAAAGAATGGGAAGATAAGTCATTATATGAAAACTATTCTGAATATGTAAAACGTAGATATGGTGAAAATTCTAAACAATATAAAGAAGCTTTAGAACATGACTATAAGATCTACAAGAGTTCAGTACTTGATGAACTTGCAAAAACAACAAATGCAATTAAATATAAAGCTTTATTAGATACTCGTGAAAAAGTAGTATCATGGCTTGATAGTGACTACTGTAAAGTTAATGCTTGTGCTATGGACGGCGCAGTAGGACCTGCATGGAAATAGTAGAAAGGATCAGTAAATAATGAAAGAATCATATTGGGGTTATTGGTTAGTTATTCTTGGTATATTTGTTATTGTAGTTTTGATGCTTATTCAAAATGTTACATCAACAAATACACAAGATTATTATCTTGTCAAAGAAATTACTGAAGCAGCTATGGTTGATGCTGTTGATTACGGCTATTATCGTCAATATGGTGAAGTTCGTATTTCAAAAGAGAAATTTATTGAAAGTTTCTTAAGAAGATTTGCTGAGTCAGCAAGTCTAAGTACAACATATAAGATTCAATTTTATGATATTTACGAAGTACCTCCTAAGGTATCCGTAAAAGTCTCATCGTCATCTAAGTCATTTAATGTCTTTGGTGATACAGACTCATTTGATATTGTAAATAGAATAGATTCAGTATTAGAGCTTAACAATTAGTTAAGCTCTTTTTTTTGTTATTTTTACTAATTGATATGCTAGATTTTTTTTGCTATAATGTATTTGTATAATAATATGGAGGAATAAAAATGGGAAATGCTTTAACTAATATTAAAAGAATTTTATCTAACAGAAATACTGTTACAATTTTAGCAGTACTTCTTGGTGTAGTTGTATTATATTTTGCTTATAATATGAGAGTAAAGGAAGCTATTGAACCTGTGCAAGTTCCATGTGCAAAGGTTGAAATAAATTCTGGTACAATAATTACTGAAGATATGATTGATTATGTTCAAATATCTAAAAAGTTAATAAAAAAGAGCCCTGGTATTATAACAAATGAATCTGATTTAATTGGTAAAAGAATTGATGATAGTTCATCTATTCCTGTTAATGGTTTATTTTATACAGATCAACTTGCAGAAAATTCTGAAGTTTCATCCATTTTTAAAGATATAAAAGATGGATTTACTGTATTTACTTTAAAAGTTAATTTTAATACTACTTATGGTAACTCAATTTATCCTGGTAACTATATTGATTTATATGTTGAAGGCGAAGATGATAACGGTAAATTAATCTATACTAAATTTATTGAATCTATTAAAGTTCTTGGTGTTGTTGATCAAGAAGGTAATAATGTATTTGGTGGTACTAATTCAAAAGATAATGAACCAGCAGCTTTATTATTTGCTGTTCCTGATGATATGTTTAAACTTTTAAGAAAAGCTGAGTTAGTTGGATTAACAATTTATCCAATTCCAAGAAACTTATCTTACACAAAAAATCCTAAAGCAACTGAAGTAGCAAGTACTTATGTACAAAATTTAATTACTGTTAGAACTGCTACAATACCTGATGAAGATTTATAAAATTAATTAAATAAAGAATAAAATAAAGAGGTGGCTAGCATGAACGATGCTATATTTTCACAAATCGATTTTGGACCTATTAAAGAGTTTTTAGACGATGATAATGTAACCGATATTGAATATAACAATAACGGTCAAGTTTATATTAAAACTCTTGATAAGGGTGTATTTCGTGTTGATAGACCTGAAATAAATAATACTTTAATTGAAAAGTTAGCTTTCCAATGTTCTAATGTAATGGGTAAGTCCTTCAATATGGCTCACCCTTTTCTTGATGCAGAGAGTGCTGAACTTCGTCTTAACTTTATTCATGAATCAATTGCAACTAATGGTATTGCTGTTACTATTCGTAAAACTCCTGCAAAAATAAGACTTAATAGAGATAAATTATTAAGTGAAAAATATGTTACTGAGAATTTACTTGATTTCTTAATTACTTGTGTTAAAGGTCACTGTAATATTATTGTAAGTGGTGAAACTGGTTCAGGTAAAACAGAACTTGTTAAGTTTTTAGCATCACATACACTTGAAAATGAAAAAATTGTTACAATAGAGGATACACTAGAACTTCACTTAGATAGAATTTATCCTCATAGAAGTATCATTGCAATGAAAACAAATAATATAGCAGATTATGCTGATGTACTTGTTACTTGTATGAGACAGAACCCAAGATGGATTTTACTTTCTGAGGTTCGTTCCGCTGAAGCTGTTATGAGTGTAAGAAACTCTATTTCATCTGGTCATAGTATTTTATCAACTATTCACTCAGATAGAGCAGTAAATATACCAATGCGTATGTATTCACTACTTGAAACAAATCTTGATATTGATCAATTCTTAAAATCAATTCATAGATATGTACAACTAGGTATACATGTAAAGGGATATATGTCAGCTGAGCTTGGTAGATTTCAACGTGAAATTGTTGAAGTTTGTGAATTTTACGTAGATGATGATAATGAAGCTAAGACAAATATTTTATATAAAAAGAACTTAGATGGAACAATTACATTTAACAATCCATCAAAATATATTAGACAAACACTTGGTGCACAAGGTATAATTATAGAGGATAACATATTTACTGATCAGGACCAAAATACTGATGAGGAAGTACAAAATGCTGATACAGGAATGCCTGCTGTAAATACTGTTCAAGAACCTATGCAAGAAGAAGTTATGATGCCTGATCAAAATGTTCAAATTGAACAACAAGTTCAAGCTCAAGCTCCTGTTTATAATGAACAAATTAATCAAGTCCCACCAATGCAAAATGTAAATATGGGACCTGTTATGAATCAACAACAACCTGTTAATAATGGTTTTAACTTTGATGAAAATATTCCTCAAGGTTAGTTTAAAATAAAGAGAGAAGGGAAACTTATGGAGTTAGTCATATTACTTGCTATTGCTATATTTGTTATAGCTTATCGTAAAAATACTGGTGATAATGTATATAAGTTTTTTGCAACTTCAGTTGCAAGTGCTTACAATAAATATGCTCCTTATAGTTTTAAAGTAGTTAGAGAAAAAACTAAAGAGTTAGGTCAAGAATATACTCTAAGACAATATACTACTCAAGTTATTATATTTGCTGGTGTAGCTGGTGGTATAACTTATATGTATTTTTACAGTATCTTATGGTGTATTTTCTACGCTTTAGTTGCAATTATGTTTATTCCATATCTAGCATATCTTAGATGTCAAAGAGTATATAGTGAATATGTATTTGAACAAATTCAAGTATATACAACAAACGTTATAATGGAGTTTAATACAACTCAATCTTTTGTTAAATCTTTAGAAGGTGTTAGAGACTCAGGTATCTTAGAAGATCCTGTATTATCTGATGTTAAAACAATGATTGATATGAGTTATGAAAATGGTTCTATTGATGAATCAATAAATTTCTTTAATCAAAAATACCCATATTATATGGTTAAGAATATGCATCAATTATTCCTTCAAATAACTAAAGAAGGTGCTAGAGATTCTGGGGAAGCTTTAGAAAACATGTCAATGGATATCGATGCTTTGGTAGAAGGTGTTTATCGTGACCAAATGGATAGAAAGAACTTCCATGGAAGATTTATTACATTTGGTTTAGTATTATTCTTCTTAGTAATGGTAATGCAATTCTTACTAGGTACAGATAACTATATTTCATTAATTGAGATATGGTATGTTAAGATTATTTTACACGCTATAATTATTATAAATAGTGCATTCTTAATGAATGGTGAGAAGTACTATAATGCAGATGTGGGGGTAGAATAATATGTATTTTGAGATTCTTATTGTTGCTGCTATAATCATATTTATTATGGCTTATAATGGAAATATTTCCACATCACAATTCATTGATGATAATGAAATGTTATTCAGAAAATTAAAAGAAGATGACTGGGACTTTTATGTAAAAATGAAATATGGCGATGGTGTTAATCCTAATGCTTTATTTAATAAAAGAATCAGAAATGGTGTAATGGTTGCTGGTATCTTATTATTTTTCTTTATAACTAAACTAAATTATATTAAGATTATCTTTGCAATATTAGTTGGTGTTGCAATATTTAAATATGAATATATTAATATTAAAAGTTATTATAAAAGACATTTAAATGAGATAGATGAAATGTTACCTCACTATTTAAAAGGCCTTGAAATATTAATTCAACACTACACAGTACCTGTTGCAATGGGTAAATCTATGAATGATGCTCCTCCTATTTTTAGAGAGGGCTTACAACAACTAGTTAATGAGATTAATGCTGGTAATGATACTATTAATCCATATATGGAATTTGCTAAAACATATCCTGTTCGTGATTCAATGCGTATGATGAGACTATTATATCGTTTATCTTTAGGTAGACAAGAAAGAAAACAAGAACAGTTACTTGCATTTTCAAGATCTATATCTTCACTTCAACAAAAAGCTCGTGATACTAAATATAAGAACAGACTTGAAAAGATGGAAAGTAAGACAATGCATATGTTAGTTACAACTGGTATAGGTGTTATGATTCTATTAGTTTTAGCTGTTTTACAAATGATGAGCGTATAACTTAAGGTGTAAACCTTAAGTTATTTTTTTTACATAATTTTTGTTAAAGCAATTGATATTTTATTTTAAACTAGTTATAATAAGTTTATAAATAAGATATAAGGAGGATATATAATATATGAAAGAAGCTACTGGAGAATTAAATATGACAGTTATTACTGTAGTTGCTATAGTTGCAGTTGGAGGTTTATTTACATTATTTGTATGGCCTGCAATTAGAAGAAGTATAAGACTTAATTCAGCTTGTAGTTCAGCAGGTAATACTGAATATAAAACAACTGAAAATGATGGAGCTACTATTGAATGTAACACAGCTTCTCTAAAGGGTAAATGCCAATTAACTGAGAAGAATGGTTCTAAACACCAAAAACAATGTGATACAAACAATACTGGTAACCAAAATAATTAATATTTTGTAATACTTATAGTTTTAAGAATAGAGGGCAAACAAAGTGAAAGAGGCGACAGGTGAACTAAATTCTAGTGTTATAATTCTTATAACGATAGGACTCCTATCGACTTTTTTCTTTACTATAGTTTGGCCTTTTTTAAATAAGAATTTAAAATCTAGTACAAAGTGTAGTAGTGCATACTGCCCACCTGTTTGTACTAAGTCTAGTAATGGCAAAAAAACTTGCAAACCTAACTGGGCTGATGATGATCATAAGACAGTTAAATGTAAGTATGAGGGTACAACTATGAAGTGCCCTTATAAGGGATAGAGTGGTGATTGACTAGTGAGAGAATCTTTTGGATCAACTTGGTTATTCCAAATTGTTATAGTTTTTATCCTTATTTTTACAGGATATATATGTCTTTCAATTAACCATTCTAAAGCTTTTGCAATTAAAAATGATATTATATTGGAACTACAAAGAAATGGTGGATATAATGCAACAGCTGCAGCTAATGTAAAAACACTTCTTGAAAGATCTGGTTATAGAACTAGTGGAAAGTGTGATAAAGGCTGGACTGGTTATACAAGAGATGGTAAAGTGGATTCTAATGGTAAGAACTCAGTATTCTGCTTACAAAAAGTTGATATAGCTCAAGCTTATGCACATCAAAATGCATATGGTAAAACAATAGTTGAATATCCTGAAACTTTTTACTATAAAATAAAGGTTTTTTATCAACTAGATTTACCAGTTTTAAACTCTTTTGCAACATTTTATGTAAGAGGAGATACTAAAGTTATTGCACCACTTAAAAGCTAGAATAAGAAGGGAAATGGTATAGATGAGAGAATCTATTGGTAGTACATGGGTTTTTATGCTTGTAATAGTTTTTATCTTACTATTCGTAAGTTTTTTAACTCTGGCCTTAACTTATTCTAAAAGTTTTAAAACTAAAAATGAATTAATAAATATAATTGAAAAATATGAAGGTGTATCATCTGATTCAGTAAAGGTAATTAATAATTATTTATCTTATACTGGTTATGATATAAAAGGACAGTGTCCATCTGATAATACAGGTAAATGGCTTGCATCAACTAACCTTAAATCTAATACTCTTGTTAAAGCTCAAAATGGACAAGAATATTTTTACTGTGTTAGACGTGACTATACAACTAAACCTGTTAAAGGTGGAAAGAGTAAGAAAAATTTAAAATCTGTATATTATGAAATAGTTATATTTTATAGATTTAATCTTCCTATAATAGATACAGTTACCAAATTTAAAGTAGATGGTTTAACTGGTGATATAGTAAAAACAAATGATTACTTTGATAAAGTAAGTTTTAATTAGAAAAGGTGAAGTTTATGAACGTTATAGTTAGTAACAAAAATCAAGATATATTATCTAATCTAGATATTGATTTAATTAAAAGTATAAATGGTGAGTTTACTCCTGAAGAAATATCAGCTCAATTTCCACCAAACTTTTATTTTAATAAAATGGTTTTAGATATAACTGCAGTTAAGGGTTATACTGATATTAATATTATTCAAGAATTATCTCTTCTTTTAGATATGTCTAAAGTTGTATTATTCTTAGATGATTCAGAACAAGTTAATTCACCGGTTTATTTATCTCAACTTGTTTCAATGGGTATATATAACTTTACTAAGAATGTTGATGCAGTTAAGTTCTTAATAGATAATCCTAACACTTATAAAGATGTTGCTAGTTATCATCAACTTAATAATGTATCAAGTAAAGCAACAAGCTCTATGTCAATTGGTGGACTTGATTCAGTTGAAGATTCACGTCTTAGAGTTATAGGATTTAAAAATATTACATCTGGCGCAGGAGCAACAACATTATGCTATATGCTAAAAAAACAACTTGAAAAATCTTATGGTGTTATTGCTGTTGAAGTAGGTAAAAATGATTTTATGTACTTAAATGATAAGTCTTTACAAAAGACTGATGATTTATCATCATTTATTAACAATAACCAAAGAAGTGAAGTTATTTTAGTTGATTTAAATGATTCAGAGAATGAAGACTTATGTACTGATGTTGTTTATTTAATTGAACCTGGTTTACTTAAACTTAATAAGTTAATTAGAAGAGATAGTCAAATTTTTGAAAAACTTAAAGGTAAAAAGATTGTTTTAAATAGAAGTGTATTATCTGAAAAAGATGTTCAAGATTTTGAATCTGAAAGTGGTAGTAAGATATTCTTTAATATACCAAATTTAGATGATAAAAAAGAATATCATAAAGTTTTAGAAGACTTCTTAGTTGAGATGGAATTCTTAAGATTTAAAAGTGATGGAACTTCTTCTAAAAATAAAGGTTTATTTAGCATATTTAAATAAAATTAAATATGCTTTTTTTATTGACTTTTTTAATATTTTCCTTATAATACTTTACATCATAATTAAGGAGGATATTTCGATAATGAAAGAATTAAGTTCATATTTAATTTCTAGTGGCATAGTTATAGATAATTTGAGTAAGGACGAATATCACACACTGGAATTATTATTTTTTAATTATAGAAAATATAGTAAACTATCATCTTCATCATCTTTAGATTCACGAATTGGAACATCTTTATATGGTAATTTAGTTATAAATGCACAAAATTATAAAAGCTTATTAGATAACTATATTACAATGGTAAAGAAAAAGAGTGGATCAAGGGTTAGAATTGATTTACAGAATTAACTATAATTATCAATTATTTTTTGACTTTATAGTTTATTATTTATATAATTATATTTAGAGTAGAGGTTTGATTTATATGGCAAATAAAATAGAAAAATTAAAAACTAATATTAAAGAAAATTACGAAGTTTTGGATGAAGCTAAACTTGATAAGTTTTTGAAAAGTAATGAGTCAAATTTATCTTCAGTTAAAAGAGAATTAGCAGCACTTGATAGATATAGTGTAAGCCTTGATAAAAATGTTGTTAAAGTTTTAACAGATTTTTGTAAATCTATTAATTCTTCAAAGTCACATTATACTCGTCTTGTAAAAAATGTTACTGCTGCTAAAACTAAAATTAAAGCTAAAATAGACAAATTAGCTAAGAAGGGTAAGACTGATCCTGTATTAGAAAAAGACTTGAAAAAGATCACAGAGTCAGAGGAAATATTAGCTGCAATTGCAAGAAAAAGAACTGATATTTTAAAACTTATTAATGATATAAAAGGAATTGAAAATCTAGCTCCTAACATTAAAAGTGCAAAAGCTGATATTAAACAATTAAATCGTCAGATTAAAACAAGAGAAGCTCTTGCCAAACTTCCATTTAAATCAAAAAATAATGAATTAGAACAACTTAAAAAACAAAGAGATAGACGTATTCAAGATTTACAAAATCTTCTTGATAGAAGAACTTATTGCCATGAAGCTATTGAAAAAGCTTTAGGTGGTAATATTAATTCTTACGCTCAAGCTTATAATAAGCAATTGGCTTTAATTGAGAAAAACTTTGTTGCTGATAAAAATGAATCTAAAATTAGTGTTATTACTTCTAAAAATGTTGAACTTGAAATTGCTGCTTTAAGATTTTCTGCAAATAGAGCATTTGGAAAAGTAAAAGACACTCAAACCCAAATTGGATTAATTACAGGAAATATAGGTGTAGATATTAAAAGTGGTGCAAAAACTGTTGAACCTCAACAAAAGGATGAAGATAAAGAAAAAGGACAACAAGGCGGAGAAGGAGAAAATAAAGGAAAAGGTGGACCAACTCCTCCAGTATTACCTGGTATGGGAAAACCTCCTGTAACTTCAACACCTTCACAACCACAACCTCCAAAACCTCAAACAGCGCCTACTCAACCAACTCCACCACAACCTGCTCCAGGCTCTGATAATCCTGGTGAGCCTACTGTTCCGGAGTTAGATGTTGATAATGCTCTTAAAGCTGGTTTAATTACAGCAGTAGGCGGACAAATTGTTACTGGTATTAGTGAACAAGAACAAGTTAAATTATTATCTGATAGATTAAGTATTAGTCAAGATTTAGTTAAATCTTTAAAACAAAATAAACAATTAGATTTATTTGATTATTCAGTAATTGCTGATTTTATAAATAAAAATAATTGTAATGGTAAAGAAACTGAAATCATAAATTTATTCGGACTATGTAGAACTGGTGGTATTTCACAAGAGACATTAGATAGTCTTTTAAGAACTATGACTCATCCTAAATTAGAAGTTACTAAGTCTATTGTTAATGTTCCTAAAACTTCTAAAGAGTTTGCAAAAGAATATGGTTTAAGTGAAGAATATGCTTACGAAATATATAGAGTAAGTAAATCTGATATACCATTTGTTGCTAAAAAAATTATTGATAAGAAAATGACTTTAGAAGAAGCAAGAGAATATATAGATCAATTTAAAGAAATTAGTGATCTTAAAGCAAAAGAAGCTCCTGCTAAGAAATCAACAATAAGAAAAACAACTAAAACTTCAACTAAGAAACCTTCTAAATCAAATACTGATAAGGCTAAGAAAGAGGAACCAGTTGTACAAACTGTTGAACCTGTAAAAGCAGAGGAACCCATTAAGGAAGCTGAACCTGCTATTAAAAATGATCCAATTATTGAGGATGCTATAAATAAACTAGGTAGTGAACCTGAAATTAAAACAGAAGTACTTGGAACAGATGTTAATGAAAAAGAAAAAGAAGTTACTAGTCCTGTAGTTGCTCCTGAGGCACCAGTTGTAACAGAAGAAGAAACTAAGAAGAATGGACAAACACCTGATATATCATCTCTATTAAAACATGTTTATGGTCCTCTAGAAGCTCCTGAAGTACCTGTTGCTGATAAACCTGAAACTAAGGATGAACATGAAGTACAAGAATCATCAGAACCAGAGAAAACTGAAGAGGCATCTAAACCTGCTGAAGAACAAAAAGATAATGTTGAACCAGTTAGTGTGCCAACTCTTCCTGAGTTATCTGCACCGGTTCAAAAATCAGAAGATGTTGTTGAACCAACATTCGTTGAACCTTCAACTCCTGTTCCAGATTCTACTCCTGTTGAGCCTCAACAAACTGCTCCTGAAGCAAAACCTGAAAATGTAACTGTTACTGTAGTTCCTGAACAACCTGAAATTCCTGTAAAAGAGGAGAATGTAAGTATGGTTAAAAAAGTTGTTGCAATTGGAAAAGACGTTTATGTAAAAACTATAGGTAGAGTTAAAAACTACATTGTTACAAATGCAATTGATTCAAATCTTGAGTCACCTGCACTTGATGATGGAGGTAGAAATAGATAATGAAAAAGGGAATGTGTGTTACACTTGATGATGGAAGAGAACTTATATTAGTTGATTCTGTTAATCATAGAGATACAAAATATTTTGCTGCAGCACCTAAAGATGAAACTATAAATGATTTATCATTCTTTAGACTTTTGTATGATGAAAATGGAGCTGAATATTTAGAAGAAATTCTAAGTGAAGAATATGCTGATGTAATAGATGCTTTAGTACATCATATAATGCAAATGAGTGTTGAGTAAGTATATAAATAAAAACATATTAATATTTAAATTAATATGTTTTTTTTTGACATTAATTATGTTATTATATATTTATAAATAATAGGGGTTGATTGTTATGCTGATAACACTTTTCTTATCAGATAAAATCTATTATTTTAAATTACCAACTGAAGTATCAGGAAGTTTTTCTTTTTATCCTAATAATGCTGAAGAAAAACTTATTAATGTTGAAGCTATAGATGGTACTTGGAAGTTTTATAGTACTTCATATTCTGAAATTATTTCAAATGGTATGACTGTTGATACAATTGATCTTGTACCAAATTCTTTTTATGTGTTAAAAAAAGATAATGTTTCTTATTTAGTATATGTTAGTGATTATACATTAAAAAATGCTATTGCCTATTCTTATGATGATAAACTTAGTTTAACTGTTTCAAATAAGGAAGGCTCAGGTATTGTATATAACTGTCCTTGTATTAATGAAACTGAATATAAGTTTGCGAGAACTGAAAAGGGAATAAGCGTTAATAAAATTGGTAAAGCTTTAATATATATAAATAATATTGGTTATAAAAATGAAAACTGTATGGTTAATTTTGGTGATACAGTTAACTTATATGGCCTTAAGATAATTTTCATGGAAACAATGATTATTATTTTAAATATTCCAGATAAGGTAAGAATAAATGAATCAAGTTGTCATATTACTAAGCAAGAGTTTACTACACCTTTAGAACTTGATGATTATGAAATAAAAGAAATGCCTTTATATCAACCACAAGACTATTATTCAAAAACTCCAAGACTTAGAAGACAAATAGAGAAAAAAGAATTTAAGCTAAGCCCTCCACCTAAGACAAATACAGGTGGTAAATCTCCAATGCTTTTAGTTATTGGACCAATGCTTACTATGGGACTTGTGTCATTTGTTATGGTATATAGTACATTTGCAAGTATTGCTCAAAGGAAAACAACATTATCGCAATCTTGGCTTCAAATACTTTCATCTATTGCAATGCTTTGTACTATGCTTGTATGGCCAATGATTTCTCAGTGGTATACAAAAAGAGTAGAAAAAAGAAGTAAACTTAATTTAATAACTAAATATAAAAATTATTTACTTTCTAAAGAAAGAGAACTTATAGAAGAAGTAAATTCTCAAAAAGTAATCTTGCAAGAAAACTTAATTACACTTAATGATTGTATTAATTTAATTCAACACCGAGGTATTGGTTTCTGGTCAAAAAGAATTGATCAAAATGACTTTTTACAAGTAAGAACTGGTATTGGTGATGAAAGACTTAATATATATGTATCTTATAATGAAGAAGATTTTACCATTGAAGAAACTGCGTTAAAAAAAGAAGCTGATTTACTTGTTAGTAAATATAGTAAAATCAGTGATGTTCCTATTGGATATTCATTTTATGAAAATAAAACGACAGCGTTAATTGGTCAGTATGATGTATCAATTAATTTTCTTAATTTTGTTGTACTACAACTATTAACATTCTATAGTTATGAAGATTTAAAATTTGTTGTATTTACATCTAAAGAAAAAGAAAAAAATCTATCATACATGAAATATTTAAATCATAATTTCACTAACGATAAAATGTTTAGATTCTTTGCATCAACTCCTGATAGTATAAGAACTGTATGTGAAGTTTTACAACAAGAGCTTGCAGCTCGTATGAACTCTGAAGAACAAGTACGTAAACCACATTATTTTATTATTATTGATGGTTATGATTTAGTTAAAAGAGCTGAAGTTATTAAAGAAATAACTGAGCTTGATCAAAACTATGGATTTAATGTTGTAATTCTTGAAAGTAAAATGAGTAAACTTCCAAGTAAATGTAATAACTTTATAATATTATCTGAAACTAATTGTGAAATTCTTAAAAACTCATATGAAAATCAATCTCAAACTTCATTTATTAATGAATCTAATTTTAAAATCAACATGCTTCATTATGCAAAAATACTATCAAACATTCCAATTGAGTTTGAAGATGGTGTTTCTGAAATTCCTGATATGGTAACATTCATGGAAATGGAAAAAATAGGTAAAGTTGAACAACTTAATATTTTAAACAGATGGAATACTAATGATTCAACTCAAAGTCTTAGAACTGAAATTGGTGTTGATGAACAAAATGAAATAATGTATTTAGATTTACATGAAAAATATCATGGACCTCATGGTTTAATAGCAGGTATGACTGGTTCTGGTAAATCTGAGTTTATTATTACTTATATATTATCAATGTGTATTAATTATTCACCTGATGATGTTTCATTTATTTTAATTGACTACAAAGGTGGAGGATTAACTGGTGCTTTTTCTAATAAAACACTTGGTTTAGAACTTCCACACTTAGTTGGTACAATTACAAACCTTGATAAAGCAGAACTTGATAGATCTTTAGTAAGTATAAGTAGTGAAATAAAAAGAAGACAAATTGTATTTAATAATGCAAGAGATGCTCTTGGTGAAAGTACAATGGATATTTATAAATATCAAAGATTCTATAAAGAAGGTTATTTAGATGAACCTGTACCGCATTTATTTATTATATGTGATGAGTTTGCTGAGTTAAAAGTTCAACAACCAGAATTTATCGATAACTTAATATCTGTTGCGCGTATTGGTCGTAGTTTAGGAGTTCACTTAATTCTAGCTACGCAAAAACCAACAGGTGTTGTCAACGATCAAATATGGTCAAACTCTAAATTTAGAGTATCACTTAAAGTACAAGATGAATCTGATAGCCGTGAAATGCTTAAAAGTCCTGATGCTGCATATATTACTCAAACTGGTAGATTCTTCCTTCAAGTTGGTAATAATGAATATTTTGCCCTTGGACAATCTGCTTGGTGTGGAGCTAAATATTTCCCAGCAGATAAGATTCAAAAACAAGTTGATAGAAGCGTTGATGTAATTAATGATTTTGGATATAAAATTAAAAGTATTCAAGCATCTAATGGTCAAATGGTTGAAGCTGATGGTGATCAAGTTACAGCTATTTTAAAATCTATTATTAGTGTTGCTGATAGTTTAGGTAAAAGAGCTAATAAATTATGGCTTGAAAATATACCTGAAACAATTCTTGTTGATGAGTTATTTGAAAAATATAATTTTGAAATTAAACCTAATGAATATATTGCCTTATTAGGTGAGTATGATGCACCTGAAGAACAAATGCAAGGTTTAGTTACATATAACTTATTAAAAGATGGTAATACAATTATTATGGGTAATGATGGTTCTGAAAGAGAAAAAGCATTAAATGCTTTAATATATTCAACATCAAGATGTTATTCACCAGAAGAAGTTGTTTACTACATTATTGATTATGGTTCTGAACAGTTATATCAATTTAAAGATTTACCTCATATTGGTGGAATAGTAACATCTGGTAGTGAAGACAAACTTAAAAGTTTATTTAAAATGATTAGATCTGAAACTAATAGAAGAAAGAAACTTTTTGCAAATTATGGTGGAAGTTATGAATCATACATAAATTCTAATCCAGAGGAAAAAGTTCCAATTAATATAATAATTGTTAACAACTATAGTTCTTTATTTGATTCTAATCAGTATGTATATGATGTATTCCCTGATTTAGTTAGAGACTCATACAGATACGGTATATTATTTGTCTTTACATGTGATGCACCAAACTCTGTACCTAATAGAGTATCTCAAAACTGTGATAATATCATAGCTTATAACTTAAAAGAAGAT
>CADACC010000008.1 GCA_902786275.1 uncultured Erysipelotrichaceae bacterium
CAGGTAATATTGTAACTGGTATTTGTTATGAAATAGCTAACGATGATGAATCTAAAGCATTAACTGGTGAATACATTTCTAAAAAAGATTCAGCATATTCTGGTATCGTAATAATTAAGAAAAAATCATCTACTTCAAATCAATTTGAAAAATTTGCTTATGTAACTAACGGTAAATATTACTATAATTCATCTACAACTACTACATTACCAAGTGAAGGTGTTGGAAAAATCAATACTAAAACTGAAGTTAAAGATGGTGGTTCATCTAATTTAACATTCAAAAAATGTTGTGAATTCTACGATAATTGTAACTAGTATCTTTTAAAAAATAAGGTTTATAAAACCTTATTTTTTTATGTTATAATAATTTCAGGTGATTAAGTTATGATTATAGGTTCACATGTATCATTTGGTGAAAAACAATTGCTAGGTTCTTTAGAAGAAGCTATAAGTTATAATGCAAACGCATTAATGTTTTATACTGGTGCTCCGCAAAATACTATTAGAAAACCAATAAGTGATAAATTATTAGATGATGCAATAAATTATGCTAAAGAAAATAATTTTGATTTTAATAATATAGTGTGTCATGCACCATATATTATAAATCTAGCTAATAAATCACAAGCTGATAAATGGGATTTTAGTATAAATTTTTTAATTAATGAGATTAAAAGATGTGAAAAATTAGGAGTTAACAAAATAGTTCTTCACCCAGGATCAAGTGTTGGAATCACTCAAGAAGAAGGCTTAGATAATATTATTGAAGCTTTAAAAATAATTTTAGAAAATGATACAAGCGTTAATATTTTACTTGAAACCATGGCAGGTAAAGGAAATGAATGTGGAAGAACCATAGATCAAATTGCTTATATTATAAATAATGTAAATAGCAATTTACTTAAAGTATGTGTTGATACATGTCATATTAATGATGCTGGATATAACGTTAATGAATTTGATCAATACCTAGAAGAGTTTGATCAAAAAATAGGTATTGATAAAATATATTGTATTCATTTAAATGACAGTAAAAATATATTAGGTTCTCATAAAGATAGACATGAAAATATTGGCTTTGGTGAAATAGGATTTGAAGCCTTATATAAAGTTCTAACTAATAAAAAATTAGAAAATATTCCTAAAATACTTGAAACTCCTTATTTAGCAGTAACTGATAAAATAAAAAAAGCTCCTTATAAAGAGGAAATAGCTATGTTAAGAAAAGGAACTTTTGATAAAGATGTCTTTAAAGATATTTTGAATATTTAGCTCTATATTCGTTTATTAAATTATTTAATTTATTATAGTTTATAGAGGTATATACATTCTTATAATTTTCAAAATTAAAACTATTGGGATCAGATAATATCTGATTCCAATTTTTCTTTATATAATTATAAGTGAATTCTAACTCTTGTCCGTTTAAATTAATATTATTTTTATTTAAAAATAAATTAACATCTCCTATAGATAAATTATCTATATATTTTTCAATTAAATGTTTCATAAATAACACCCATTATATAGTATGAATTAAACTATAAATCAAATACTAATAATGGTGATTTATATTAAAAATAATAAGCTGATATTTATAATATTTTTGATTATTACATCAAGAATATTATATTTGTGTTTATATAAAAAAGACGATTATAGTAAATTACTTGATGAAAAAACCAAATACTATACATATGGTCTTTCATCACCTAGAGGAAGAATACTTGATATAAATGGTAATGTGCTTGTAGATAACATAAAAAAAAGAGTAATTGTTTACGAAAAGAATAAAAATATATCAAATAAACAAGAATTTATAATTGCTAAAAAATTAAGTAATTATTTAAATAATAATAACTATAGATTATCTGATGCTGATAAAGCAAATTATATTTTTAATAAAGAAAATAATATAGAAAAGTATTTATCTAAAGATGATTACAATAAACTTCTTAATGGTATTATTACATATAGCGATGCTAAAAAAATAGCAATCAATAATATCATTAAAAATGATATTAATAGCTTATCAAATGATATGTTAAAAGAAATATATATTTATACTCTTATGAATAAAGATTATTCATATGATAAAAAAATAATTTTTAAAGATATAAGTGATAATGTTTATTTTAAAATATTAAATGAAAATATTCCCGGTATATCAGGCGAATATTTATATGAAAGAGTATATCCATACGGATATAAATCTATTTATGGATCAGTTGGTAAGATTGATGAAACTGATTTAAAAGAGTTCTTAAATAAAGGATATTTTATATCTGATATTGTAGGTAAAAGTTATTTAGAAAAAGAATATGAAAACATATTAAAGGGAGGTAAAGCTAAATATAAACTAGAAAAAGATGGAACCTTAAAACTAGTTGAAAAAGAAATAAAAGGTGAGGATATCACTTTAAATATTGATATAAATATTAATAATCAAGCTGATGAAATATTAAAAAAATATATAACAGAAACAAAAGGTAAAGTAAATACAGAGTATTATAATGGTTCATATTTAATTATTGGAAAACCAACTGGTGAAATAGTTTCTGTAAGTGCATTCAAGTTAGATAAAAATAATAATTTAATTGAAACATCTAAAGATATAGTAAACTCATCATTTACTGTGGGATCTGTTGTTAAAGCAGCATCTAATACAGTTGGTTATAAAGAAAATGTTATAACTAAAGGAAAGAAAATAAATGACTCATGTGTAAAGCTTTATATGAATACAGAAAAGTGTTCATATAAAAGATTGGGTTTAGTTGATGATGTAACTGCTATAGAAAAATCTTCAAATTATTATCAGTATATAAATGCATTAAAAGTAATGGGTTATAATAATTATTCATATAATATGAAAGTAAAAGCTAAAAAGGAAGATTTTGATAAATATAGAAATATTTATATGCAGTATGGTTTAGGTGATAAGACTTACATTGATTTACCAAGTGAATCAACTGGAATTAAAGGAAATATCATAGCACCTGACTTATTATTAAATTTATCAATTGGCCAGTATGATTCATATACACCAGTTCAGCTTTTATCATATATTAATACTTTAGCAACACATGGGAAAAGATATAATCTATCAATAAAAAATCAAGAAATGAATATTGTAAAAGAAGTTGATATTACGCCTGAAAATATAGGTAGAATAAATAATGCATTAAATGGTGTTGTGACTAAAGGAACAGGAAGAGGATATATATATAAAAATGATGGAGCAGGTAAAACAGGTACAAGTGAAACTTTAATTGATATAGATAATGATGGTTTATATGAAACAGAAACGATTACAACATACTATCCATATAATGAGCCCAAATACACATTTATTATAATTAGCCCGAATATATCTTCAAATAAACATCAAAATAACTATAAAGTGCCAATAAATCGTTATATTATTCATGATTTAACTAAGATTTTATTTGAAAATACGTAATTCTTTGATATAATACATGTGGACCTGAAAAAAGGAGGTATTTATTATGGCTAAAAATGAAAATCGTGTTTACGTTACTATGAAATGTACAGAATGCGGAAATCAATTACGTCCTACAGTAAAAAACAAAAAGAACACTACTGAAAGATTAGAAATCAAAAAGTATTGTCCAAAATGTAAAAAATCTGTAGTAGTAAAAGAAGCTAAATAATTTATAGTAAGGAGAAGTAAATATGAATATTAATATTAATGATATCAAAAATGGTATGACAATAATCATGGATGGAAATCTATCTCAAATTATTGAATTCCAACATGTTAAACCTGGTAAAGGACCTGCTTTTGTACGTATCAAACTTAAAAATTTAAGAACAGGTGCTATTGTTGAAGATACATATAACACTAACCTTAAAGTAGAAAAAGCACATATTGATAAAATGCCAATGCAATATCTATACCAAGATGGAAATAGATATGTATTTATGAATACACAAACATATGATCAAATTGAAATTCCTGAAGAAAAATTAGTTGAAGAAAAGAAATTCTTAAAAGAAGGAATGGAAATTACTATTGATTTTTATGAAGGTGAAATTATTGGTATAACACTTCCTGAAAAAATAGAATTTGAAGTTATCGAAACTGAACCTGCAGTTAAAGGTAATACTACAAATAATGCAATGAAAGATGCAACTATTGAAACAGGATATACTGTTAAAGTACCTTTATTTATTAATCAAGGAGAAAGAATTATCATCTCAACTAAAGATGGTAAGTATTCATCAAGAGCTTAAAATAATTGATTAACATCAATTATTTTTTTTATGTATTATCCCTTGTCAAAGTATAACATTTACTACTTTAAAAAAAGTATAAAATGTGTTATATTTATGACTATAGAATGGAGTGAAATTATGGCTGAAAAGTTTAAAGACGAAGCCGTTACTGAAGAAGTAACAAAGACTGAAGAAAAAGCTTGCAAAAAAAATGGCAAAAAGGTTCTTATTGCAGTTATTGCCTGTGTTGCTGTTGCTGTACTTGCTGTAGGTGGATTCTTCGTTTACAGAATATTTAGAAATAATGATCCAGTAAAAGTTACATCTGATGCTATTAGAGGATTAAAAGATAATATTAAAGATGCTAAAGATGAAAATCCTGGATTAACTAAATTACTTGAAGGAAAAGACCCATACGAAGTAAATACTTCAATTAAAGTTACACTTCCTCAAAAAATGGGTACTCTTGGTGCAAATATCTTAGCTCAAATTGATGCTAAAAACGAAATGTTTAGAGCTGATGTTAATGCTAAATTTGATAAAGAATTATTATTTGATATGAGTGCAATTCTTGATAGTAAAAACTTAGCATTCAAATTCCCAGATACAATGAAAAATTACTATAGCGTTGATATTTCAGAAGCTATGAGTGAATTTAAAGAAAGTATGAAGGAAATTGATACTAAAGCTTTTGAAAAAGCTATGAAGTATGATTATACTAAGTTAATTGATTATCTTGCTGATGCTATTGAAGATGCATTAGATAAAGGTGATTTCAAGAAAACTAATGATGAAATTTCTGTTGATGGAAAAGACATCAAAGTAAATAAATATACTGCTAAAATAACTGCGAAAGAAGCAACTAAAATTGCATCTAGTTTCTTAACTAAAGTATCTAAAGATAGTGAATTAATTGATGTTTTTGCAACATTAACTGATACTGATAAAAAAGATATTAAAGAATTCTTAAATGATACAATTAAAGAACTTAAAGATGTTGATGTTGATGGCGATGAATATATTTTATATTCAGTATATGTATCTAAAACTGGTAAAGTTGTAGGTTACGGATTTGAATTCGAAGGTGTTGAAATTACAATTGCAACTAGAAATGATGTAACTGAAATTAAAGCAACAGCTAGTGGAGTTACTATTAGTTTAACTATTGAAGAAAAATCAGATGATCATGTTGTAATTATTTTAAGTACAGTTGGTATATCTGCAACACTTGACATTAAAGATGAAGTTAAAACTGTTAAAAAGAATAGTGAATATAAAGAAGAATTAACAATTGAGTTAAAATTAAGTGTAATGGGACAAGAAGACATTACTGCTAAAATAGAAGCTGAAAGTACAATTAAAAAGATTGATTCTGTATCTAAAGCAAAAGACGCTAAAGATATTGAAAAATTAACTGCTGCTGAACAAGCTACACTTCAAAAAGAAGTTGAAGGATCAGCTGCTTATAAAACAATAATGGCTTTAACTAAGTCTATGGAAAAAAATCCTTATTTAACTCAAGCGTCTAAGGAAGTTCCTTATTATAATTATTAATATTAAAAAACAAAGCCTTTAAAGCTTTGTTTTTTATTGCATAAAAAATGGTGTCCCCGGAGTGATTCGAACACTCGACCGTACGCTTAGAAGGCGTATGCTCTATCCAGCTGAGCTACGGAGACATCAGCTAATAATGATTATATACCATTATTCATTTATTTTCAAGAACTAATTCTATCATACGCCTTCTTTTTTTTATTTAACATTAAAGTTAACTGATTTTACATTATAAGTATCCATAATAGATAATTTAATGCCATATTTTACTTCTTCATCAATTTTATTAAACTGATTTAAAATATTATTATTAAATTCAAGGTTAACTTCATTTTCTTTTAGTTCATAATTCTTTAGAAGAGTAGATGCTGATAAATATGTTTTTAAGCTTGAATCTATATTTTCACTTGATTTTAACTCTTTAATAATTATTTCAACTTTTTCCCCCTCATCATCTGTTGTAAAGGTAACAGGAATAAAGTATGACTCATCATTATTATTAGCTAAAAAATAAGTAGTAACTTCCTTAGAATTTTTAATACTGGTAATTTTACTTTTTCTATTTATTCCTATACTTCGGTTAAGGGGAAATGGAAGAGTTCTTCCTGATTGGGGAAGGGTAGTAAGTTCTTTGTCATTAATAAATATCTTAACATTATTGATCCCATCAATTTCTGTTAGAGTATATACAATTGATTCAATCATTTTTTCTTCATCATTTTTTCTAACGTTTAGAATATTTTCATCAAAATAAAGTGATATCGTATCACCATCAATTGTTATATTTAAAACTTTAGTATTTTCTGGAATTAAAGATATAAAACCATCAGGTAGGTATTTATTCTTATTTGTTCCATTTATTAATGCATCAACAAGTTCTTTTGCTAATTTAAGTTTATCAGAATTATCCACGTAAATATTTGTTCGAGCAACATAATGATTTTTATCAACTAGATATATTGAACTTGTTGATGCTTCTTTATAATATGTTTTCGTTTTAATTTTAACATCTTTTACTGGAAATAAATTTATTGCGAGTACAGTAATTATTAACGCAAATGTTGCAAGCATTATTCTACGTATAGAACTTCTTTTTAACATATTATCACCTAATAGAAATCTATGAAATTAAATAAAAAAATATAACTGATTAGTTATATTTTTATACTTCCAATTTTAATAAGTTCAACTAAAGCTTGACTTCTACCTTTAGCTCCAAGTTTTTGTATGGTGTTTGATATATGATTTCTAACGGTTTTTTCACTAATACCTAGTTTACTAGAAATGTCCTTAGTTGAATAGTTTTTAACAAGGAGTTCAAATATTTCTTTTTCTCTTTTTGTTAAAATTGTATCCTTCAAAATCATCCTTCCTTTCATTAATAAAAAGCTATAATATAATATGTCGGATGATTTTTTAATGTGTAGTTATTTTTCCTCAAACTTAACAGTAATATATTTATTTTCTTTAATATTTTCTTTAATCTTTCTTAAAACACTATTGGCTATTTCGTTGTTATGAGTATTATTTAGTATTGTAACGTTTATATCTTTATCATTTATTTTAACAAGGTTATTATAATTAAATTCTTTTTTAATAATATTTGATAGTTCAATTTCTTTAGCTTTATTTTGGCTTATAACTTCAAGTGAGTCATATGCGTTATTCTTTTCTTCTAAAGTAGCCTCACTATCAAGTAAGATGTCTTGAAGTTCATTTATTTTTGTGACAGTCACCTCATCATTAGAAATTTTTAAAACATCTAAGCTATTGTTATCATTGTTGCTAGCTTTAATGGTTTCACTCGATGCAAAAGTTTTCATCATTAAAGAAGTTTCATCACTTTTAAAGTAATATATACTTAAAATGATAATAAGTGAGAAAAGTGTAATAAACCACAAGCTTTGTTTGTTAATCATGTTATCCTCCTTTTTTCTCTATAAATTTATGTTTTTTATAAAAAAATATGAAAATTTATAATAAAAAAAAGGAAATCGAAAACTTTTCGGTAAGAATAATAGTGAAGGGAGAATAATAAATTGAAAAAAGTGATTGTGGTAAGACAACATGACTTAGCCGATTGTGGACCAGCTTGTTTATCATCAATTTTGCAACATTATGGGGGTTTTGTTCCTATAGAGATGATTAGATTAAACGCAAAAACAAATCAAAACGGTACAAGCGCATATAATCTTGTTAAGACAGCTGAAAAATACGGTTTAACAACAAAGTCACTAAAACTTGGTAATTTTAAAGACATAAAAAATTATCTTTTCCATTAATAGCACATGTTAGATTAACCAATAATCTAAATCATTTTATAGTTATATATGGAGTTAAAAAAGATAAGCTACTAGCGATGGATCCATCAAGAGGATTAGTTAAACTAAGTGAAGATTATTTTCACAAAATATCTACAAACATCTTTCTTATGTTCCATCCAGAAAGTAAATTACCACAGTATGAAAGACCAACAAAGATCGTAAAAATGCTTAAAAAATATCTAAAATTAAATAAGAAACAAATAACAAAAATAATTATATTAAGTATATTTACAACTGTTTTGGGTATTTTGATTGGTTATTACATAAAGATAGTGTTTGCTATATTAGATAAATATAAAACATTTAAATATGTAATAATTTTACTTATTCTTTATTTACTTTTTATTATTATAAAAAACTTATTTGAACAAATAAAACTAAAGTTATTAATTATATTTAATAGAAATGTAAGTGAAGATTTATACCATTTCTTCATTAATAAAATTTATAATTTCCCTTTAAATTTTATTAAATCAAAAACTACTGGAGAGGTAATGACACGGTTTGATGAGTTAAATATGATTAATGAAATTATATCTAGCATTATTATCTGCTTTATTATTGATTTAATAACAGTTTTGATTGCATTAGTAGTATCTTGCTTAATCTCAATCAAATTAACGCTTCTTGTTTTATTATTTATGCTATTATATGTCATTATTTCTGTTCTTTTTAATAATCCGACATTAGAAAAGATTAATGATAACATTAATGCAGCAACAAACTTTAATGATAAAATTGTTGATAGCATTAATACTATTATTAGCACTAAATATATAAATAATGAGCATAACATGATTAAAAGATTAAACACCTCGCTTGATAATTACCTTAATAATTATGTAATATTTGAAAGATTTTTAAATCATATAAACATTATTAAAAATGTAGTAACTGAAATATGTATGTTATTAATTTATACATTCGGTGCATATATGTGCTATATAAATAAGTTTAATATATATGATTTATTTATCTATATAGTTATTATTGAAAATATAATTAATCCCATAAAAGAAATTGTTGACTTTGTTCCCAAGTTACTATTTATTAAATCGTCCGTATATAGAATCAATGAGTTTTCTTTAATTAAGGAAGAAAACATAAATGGATGTGAATTTATAAATAATGACATATTTGTGGATAATCTTTCGTTTGCTTATAATGATATAGATTACGTAATAAGAAATTTATCTCTTAATATAAAAAAAGGAGAAAAGATACTTATTCAAGGATCATCAGGTTCAGGTAAAAGTACACTGTGTAATATTTTATCTAGACAACTTGAATATACGAAAGGAAATATCAAAATAGGTAATGTTGAAATAAATAGCATTAAACTTGATGATTATCGTAAAAACATTACGTATATTGGTCAGAAAGATTCTCTTCTTACAGATACTATTCTAAATAACATTAATTTTGAAAGGAAGGTATCGGATAAAGAATTCTTAGATATATATAAATTATGTGAGATTGATAAAATAGTTAAGAAAAAATACAATGATTTAAGTACTGTAATTAATGAATCTTCGAGTAATATATCAGGTGGAGAAAAGCAAAGAATAATTTTAGCTAGAGGATTAATTAATAGTGGTTCTATCATAATCTTGGATGAAGCTTTAAGCGAAGTTAATCTAGATATGGAAGAAAGAATATTGAAAAGAATATTTAAACATTTCAGTGATAAAACTATTATATTTGTATCACATAAAAATTATGGAAACTTATTTAAACGAGTAATTAATATTAACTAATGCAATAAAGTTTAATATTTAAGCAGAAAGGAGAAGTCATCATGAAAATATTAAATGAAAAAGAATTAAAAGATATCTACGGAGGAGGTGTATTATTTAAGATTGCTATGGGTATTATTACTGCTGGTTCCTTTATTGTGGGAATAGTAGATGGATTAATGAAAAATAGTGAACTAAAAGAAATCTATGGTGGAGCGTTTAGTTTTACAACAACATTTTTTAATTCTATCTCTAGATATATAACGACAATAAAAGGTATTGGTGAATCTATTGGTAGTTCGATTAAAAGACTAATTAAACGTAGATACTGTTAATAAAAAAAGTTGATACATTTGTATCAACTTTTCTATTTTCTATTAGGTCTTCTATTTCTTGAAGACCCTTTATTTTGAAAACGTTTTATATGTTCTTCCAGTAATTCTGCTGCTTCTTTATCTGTAATATTGGGATTACTTTTCATTAACTTTTTGTATGCATCAGTAACACTTGAAGGCTGCTCTTTAACATCAAGATAGTATTGAGTTGTTTCACCATTAACTATACCAACTATTTTTTCTCCAAGTGATTGTATAGAACCGCACTTAGCACAAGTATATTCATACAATTCTTCACTTGGAACACTATAATGATCGATTTTTGAGATGAACCAAATATGGTTACATCTATATTTTTCAGAAATTAAATCCATGTGTTTTTTCATTTTAAGAACATCATTTAATAGCTCTTTCGATTCTTTTTGAATTTTCTTAGCTGGAATAGGAATATCATTATAATTTACATGACTCATTTTAAACACCCTTTGTTTGATTTGTTATTCTATCATTTGAATATTGATAAATCAATGTTATTTGTAGATATATTAGGTAAAAAACGTAAAAATAAACTTGTATAATTATAACATATTTGTTATAATAACCTGTAGTTAAAGGCGAAGGGAGGGAAAATAATGACAAAAGTATTAGTTAAAGACGGAAACGTTGACGGAGCTATTAAAAAGTTTAAAGCAAAATTCGCTAAAAGTGGTGTCCCTTCTAAGTTAAAACAAAAAAAATACTATGACAAACCAGGAGTTAAGAAAAGAAAAGCTAAAGAAGAAATGATTCGTAACTCTCGTAAGTCAAGTCATAAAGGATTTTAATTAAGCACTTTTATATAGTGCTTTTTTTAATGATAAGATTTTACATTGCATATAATTTTCTAGGTGATAACCATGAAAATTATTGATAGATTAAAAAACGGATACCATAATAAATCTTATTTTATATCAGCATATGATAATAGCATCTATCTTATAAATTATAAAGAAATTTTAAACATAAGTGATACCACTATTATGGTTAGATTCAATAACTTTAAACTTATAATAAAAGGGAAAGATTTTAGAATTATTAGAAAAAGTAATACTGATGTTGAAATAAAGGGAATCGTAAGTAATATGGAGATGATTCATGAGTAGAATTATCTTTAAAGTATCTGATATAAATTACGATTATATATTAAAAAAATTACTTAATTATAATATATCATTTAAAGAATTAACTAACAAAAATAATTATTATTACATTTGCATATTAGAAAAAGACTATGAATTATTAAAAAAAATTGATTATAAAAAAGCAGTTATCTTTAAAAGACATACAGGTTTAAAACATCTTATTAAATTTTTAAACATAAATATAGAAAAATCTATAGTAGCATTTATTGTATTTTTTAACGTTTTTATTTTATCGTTATTTATATATAGTGTTGATATAAAAATAAATGATGAAGACTTAAAAACACAAATAAAATATACATTAATAGATTTTGATATTAAACCATATAAAAGAATTAAACTTTATAATTATATTAATAAGGTAAAGGAAAAAATATTAAATAAATATAAGGATAAGATTGAATGGATTGAAATAGAACAAATAGGTTCAAAATATAATATATATGTTATAAAAAAGGTAAATAATAAAAAACAAGTACATAATGATAGATGCAACTATGTCGCAAAAAAAAGTGGAGTTATTAAAAGTGTATATGCAAGTAAAGGAGTTTTACTTGTTCAAGAAAATAACTATGTTAAAAAAGGAGATATATTAATTAGTGGAAGTGTAATATATAATGATGAACTAAAAAATGAAGTATGTGCAGCTGGTAAGATTACAGGTGAAGTTTGGTATAAAGTTAATATCGAGTATCCTTTCAGTAAAACAAGGTCATATAATAAATATTCAAACTTTCATAATATTGAAATAATTCTATTTGGAAAAAAATACAAAATTTTTAAAAATAATAATAAACATGAAATGATTAAAAATAAAATAGGTAATAATACTATTGGATTAAATATCTACCAAGGATACAATATAAAAGAAAAAAATGAGAAATACACTGAAAAAGAAGTACTTAATAAATCTCTTAAAAAAGCAAAAGATTCCTTATTAAAAAAACTACCTAGAAATTCAAGAATAACTGACCAAAAAGTTTTGAAGAAATACATAAATAATGGTAAAATGTATCTAGAGGTTTTACTAACCGCAGAAGAGGAAATAGGGGTTGTCGAAAATTACTAGTAAAGGTGGAGATACTTATGGTACTTGATATATTTACAAAGGCATTAAATAGAGTTTGGCCAATGATTGCAATATTCCTATGTGTTGTTATCGTAGTTCGAATAGCGTATATAATAACTAACCATAAAAAAATAACTTTATATAAGGAAGTTTTCGGCTTAATATTTATTATATATATTCTTTTACTATTCCAAATGCTAATAGCAACAGATACTAATAATTTTCATGGCGTTAATTTAAAACTTTTTAATGAAATTACTAGATATAAGTTTGGAACACGTTTATTTAATATTAATGTTTTTGGTAATATCTTAATATTTGTTCCTTTTGGTTTATTTATATCTGAATATTTAAGTGCAAAAAAAGTATATTCAGTATTTATTGTATCAATGCTAACTAGTGCATCTGTTGAACTAGTACAATTAAGAATTGGTAGATCATTTGATATCGATGATATTATATTAAATGTAATCGGATCTATTCTTGGTTATATGCTTTATAAATTACTTAAACATATTAAAACAAAATTACCAGGATTCTTAAAAAGTGATCTATTTTATAATATTATAAGTATTATATTGTTTGCTGGTATTATCTATTGGCTTGCAACTAGAATAGGAATTATTTAGTATGAATAAATTTACAATTGATAACGAATATGGATATAAGAATTATAGTTATTTAAGAAAAGTATTAAATGGTGCATTAAAGCATGAAAAAGTAACTAATGCAATGTTCTCAGTAATCTTTGTTGATGAAGAAACAATTAAGAATATCAATAGAGATTATAGAGGTTTAGATAGAGTTACTGATGTTATATCTTTTGCATTTGAAGATAACGGTAAAATGGTGTATAATAATGTTCGATTGCTTGGGGAAATTTACATATGTATCCCAAGAATGATAGAACAATCAAAAGAATATGGACATAGTGAAAAAAGAGAATTATCTTTTTTAGCTGTTCATGGACTTTTACATCTTCTAGGTTACGACCATATGAAAAAGGAAGATGAAGAAGTTATGTTTGCTAAGCAGGAGTTGATTTTAGATGAGCAAAATATCAAGAGATGACATTAAAAAGAAAGGTATAAAAAGAACATTAAGAACATTTAAGTATTCATTAGCAGGTTTAGCTTATGCTTATAAGAATGAACAAAGTATGTGGATTCATGCTATTGGTTCTTTATTTACTATAGTACTTGGATTTATTTATCATTTATCATTATCTGAGTGGGCTATAATATTTATTGCTCTTGGAGTAATTCTTGCAAGTGAATTAATTAATACTGCAATCGAAGCTGCAGTTGACCTATGTACACTTGAGATTCATCCTCTTGCTAAAATTGCAAAGGATTGTGGATCTGCAGCTACATTTGTTTTAACACTTGTATCAATTGTAATTTGTTTATTTGTATTTGTACCATATTTTATAGGGTAGTTAAAGGAAGTGAGTTTTATGCGTAGTGGTTTTGTTAGTATTATTGGAAGACCAAATGTTGGAAAATCTACACTCTTAAATGCTCTAATAAATGCTAAAGTTGCCATTACATCAAATAAAGCTCAAACAACAAGAAACATTATACAAGGTATATATAATGAACCAGATGTTCAAATAGTATTTGTTGATACACCTGGTATACATAAACCTGTATCAAAACTTGGAAAAGTTTTAAATAAGCAATCATACTCTTTAACAAAAGATGTTGATGCTATTCTTTTAGTAGTTGATGCTAAAGATGGACTAGGTAAAGGAGATAAGTTTATCATTGATTCACTTGAAAAAAGTAAATCTCCTGTTATTTTGGTTTTAAATAAAATTGATCGTATGACAACAGCGGATTTAATGCAGAGAATTAACGAGTATAAAGATTTATTTGCTTTTGCTGATATAGTTCCTGTATCAGCTCTAAAAAGAGATAACATTAATAGATTAATAAGTGTTGTTAAAAATTATTTAACTGATAACGTTAAATATTTTAGTGATGATATTTATACTAGTAGTAGCGTTAAGTTTATGGTAAGTGAAATTGTAAGGGAAAAACTTCTTAATGTAACTGAAGAAGAAGTTCCTCATAGTTTAACTTGTTATACCACATCATATAATGATAAAGGATCAATTGTAGATATTAGTGTTGATATAATAGTTGACCGTGATTCAATTAAAAAAATTGTTATTGGTAAAAAAGGCGATAGATTAAAAGAAATTGGAACTATTGCTCGTTTAGAAATTGAAAAACTAATTGGAAAAAAAGTATATTTAGATTTATACGTTAAGACAGTTAAAAACTGGAAAGAAAAAGAAAAATACTTAAGTGAATTAGGTTTCATGGATTTTGAATAAAATATAAAATATTTTCCCATTATATTATTAGGTGATAAATATTGAAAAAATCTAAAATAGCGTGGGAAAAATTTAAATTTACTGGAAAAATAGAAGACTATTTATATTATAAAGAAATAAAAAAGAAGGAATAAAATGCAAACTTTACTTGAAGGAATTGTTTTAAAAGAAACTCTTTATAGTGAAACATCTAAAGTGCTGCAAATATTAACCAAAGAACATGGCTTAATAAGTGTAATTGCTAAAGGTGCCTTAAATCCTAAAAGTAACTTAAGAATGCTAACTATTCCTTTTTTATATGGAGAATTTGATATTTCTTATAAAGAAAACAAATTATCTCCCTTAAAAAGTGGAAAAGTAATTAAACTATATGGTTTAAATAAGCATGATTTAAAGTTATATGCTTATTTATCTTATATATCTGAAATAACATATAGTGTATTAAAAGAAAATAATGATAGAGAAATATTTGATATTTATAAATCTGGTTTAGATAAGATGGAAGAAGGACTTAACTATGATGTAATTAAGAACATCATTCTATTTAAATATTTAAATTATTTAGGTATATCTCCTAATTTAGAAGTATGTTCTAAATGTAATCAAAATACTGATTTCGTGGCAATCGATGGTAAAAGAGGCGGATTTATCTGTTCGTCTTGCTACCATAATGAAAGAAAAGTTCCTAGTAACTTTTATAAAATAGTTAAAAGATTTATTGATGTAGATATAAATGAAATTAAAGATATTAAGTTAAGTAGCGAAGATTCTCTGATAATAGATGAATTTTTAAATGAGTACTATGAAACATTTTCTGCTGTATATTTAAATAGCACTAAGTTTTTATCAATGTTTAAATAGTATTCTTGATTTAGATAATAAAACGTGATAATATTTACACATACAAGTGATGACGAGACCTGGAAATCTCCGAGCTATATAACAAAGAGTGATTCTTCTAAGAATAAGTAGGGTGGAACCGCGGATTATACATTCGTCCCTATAGTATTTTTAGAAGTTTTTTCTTTATATGAAAGGAATTGATATTATGAATAATTTAACAATGGAAGAAATCGTAAATTATGCAAAACAATATGGATTTATATTTCAAGGAAGTGAAATCTATGGTGGCTTAGCTAATTCATGGGATTACGGACCTTTAGGAACACTTTTAAAAGAGAATATAAGAAATGCTTGGAAGCAAAAATTTGTTCAAGAAAATAAATATAATTATGGACTAGATGCTGCAATTATAATGAATCCAAAAGTATGGGTTGCATCAGGACATGTTGCATCTTTTGCAGATCCGCTAATTGATTGTAAAAAATGTAAAGCAAGACATCGTGCTGATAAATTAATTGAAGATTTTACTAAAGGTGAAGTTACAGCTGATGGATGGAGCAATGAAGAAATTGAAAATTATATTTCAAAGAATAATATTGTTTGTCCTGTATGTGGTAAACTTGACTATACTCCAATTAGAAAATTTAATCTTTTATTTGAAACAAGTATTGGTGTAACAGATGATACTAAAAATACAGTTTACTTAAGAGGTGAAACAGCTCAAGGTATTTTTACAAACTTTAAAAATGTTGAAAGAAGTATGAGAGCTAAAGTTCCTTTTGGTATAGCACAAACTGGTAAAGCATTTAGAAATGAAATTACTCCAGGAAACTTTATTTTTAGGACAAGAGAATTCGAACAAATGGAACTTGAATTCTTCTGTAAACCTGGAACTGACCTAGAGTGGTTTGGATACTGGAAAAATTATTGTATGGACTTTTTAAGAACATTAGGTCTTGATAGTGAAAAACTAAGAATGAGAGATCATTCAAAAGAAGAACTTGCTTTTTATAGTAAAGCAACAACAGACATCGAATATTTATTCCCAATGGGTTGGGGTGAATTATGGGGTATTGCTGATAGAACTGATTATGATTTAGGCGTACATCAAGAAGCATCAAGTCAAGATTTAAGATATCTAGATCCTGAAACTAATGAAAAATACTTACCATATGTTATTGAACCATCTGTTGGTCTTGATAGACTTCTTCTAGCTATTTTATCTAATTCTTATACTTTAGAAGAAGTAGGAGAAAATGATACACGTGTTGTACTTAAAATTAATCCTGCACTAGCTCCAGTTAAAGTAACAATTCTACCATTAATTAAAAAAGTTCATGGTGAAAAAGCAACAGAAATATATTCAGAATTATGCCGTAAATTTAGTGCATCTTATGACGAAGCAGGATCTATTGGTAAAAGATACAGAAGAGCAGATGCTGTTGGAACTCCGCTTTGTGTAACAGTAGATGATAACACTATTAATAATGGAACAGTCACTATAAGAAATAGAGACACAATGGAACAAGAAACAATCAAAATAGAAGAACTTGAAGACTATATTGTAAAGATTACTACATTATAGTCTTTTTTTTATATTTAATATGTTGAAAAGTTCATTTTTCTTTGATAAAATTATTTGTAGTATAGCATAGGAGGAATGCGATTATGGCATTAAAGAAATTTAAAAAATTATTCGTTGCAGATGATGAAGAAGATATAAATGATAATGGAGAAGACGATTTTTATTCAGTTTCTAAAGAAGATGCAGTAAAAGAAGCTGATAAAACTGGTAATAAAATGATTCTACTAGAACCACGTGCTTATTCTGAAAGTCAACAAATTGCTGATCATTTAAAATCAAGAAATAGTGTTGTAGTTAACCTAAAAAGAGTAACATCCGATCAAGCAAAAAGAATTATTGACTTCTTAAGTGGTTGTATTTATGCAATTGGTGGTACAATGCAAAAAATAGGTGTTGGTATTTATCTATGTACACCTAAAAACGTTAATGTTCAAGGTAAAATATCTGATGATTCTGAAAAAGCAAAATCAAAAGATGACGATTATGAATGGGAAAATAATTAATATTTAATAAATTTATAAATTAAGGAAGCTTGGTGATAAGCGTGGAAAAGTTTAATAATTCGCTTATGGGATACGACAAAGCTCAAGTAAATGCATTTGTTAGTGAAGTAACAAAAGAATATGAAAATATGCTTAATAAATTAAAAGAAAAAGATGCAAATATACAAGAGCTACAAAAACAATTATCCAAATATGAAAATCTAGAATCAACTTTAAATAAAACAATTCTTGCTGCAGAAGAAGTATCAAATAATATGAGAAGTGTTGCAAGAAGTGAATCTAAAAGTATTTTAGATGAAGCAAGAAAAAATGCATCAAGAATATTAAATGATGCATTAATGAAAGCAGAAAAAGCACAAAGTGATGCTGACATGCTTAAAAGAAGAATTATTAATTTTAAACGTCGTTTCCGTCAAGCCGTTGAAAGTGAACTTGATGTAATTGATAGTATTGATGAAAACTATTAATTAAAGCACTGATTTATTGTTAAGAAAAGAGCGAAGAATTTTAGTAAGCGCTCTTTTTTCTATTCTTGAAACATAACTTCGTGAAATACCTAATTCCTTTGCAATACTTTTTTGGGTTTGTTCTTTTTGATTAAATAAACCATATCTCTTTATAATTATTTGTTTTTCTCGAAAACTTAAATCAACCAAGTATTTCTTTAAATCTTTTATGTTGTCCTTTTCATGAAGTATTTCAATGATATCACGATTCTTATCAGGCATTATATCAATTAGATTTACTTCATTACCATCTTTATCAAATCCAATTGCATCATTTAAACTAACTACGTTATTATTCTTTTTATTAGATCTAAAATACATCAAGATTTCGTTTTCTATGCATCTAGCCGCATATGTTGTAATTTTAGTATCTTTACTTAAATTATAACTATCTATAGCTTTAATTAAACCTATAGTACCAATAGAAATTAAATCATCTTGTATATCATCATCATTTGTATATTTTTTTACAATATGAGCAACAAGCCTAAGATTTCTTTCAATTAATGTATTTCTAGCATTTTTATCACCTTGAAGCATTGCATCAATTGCTTTTTTCTCATCCTCGGGTGAAAGAGGTGATAGAAATGAAGTGTTTGAATAACTACCAACTGTAAGCAAAATATCCTTGATTATATTAATTAAATTTAACAGCAAATTATTTCAACTCCTATATTAAAATCTATTTTTATGATTATATAAATATGATATAATTAAGTAGGTGATTGAAATGGATATTTTCGTTCCGGATGTATATCAAAAAAGTATCTTTGATATAAATTATAAAAAATTAAAAAAATCAGGTATTAAGTGTCTTTTATTTGATTTAGATAACACATTAGTTCCATATACAACAAAGGAACCAACTAAAAAAATTAAGGATTTATTTGCTGAATTAGGTGAGGATTTTAAGGTTATTATAATGTCTAATAGTGGAAAAAATCGTCTTCGTCCATTTAAGGAAAAATTAAATGTTGATGTTGCATATAATTCTCATAAACCTTTAAAGGGAAAATACAAAAAAATCCTTGAAATATATAAATATAAACCCGAAGAGATTGCTTGTATTGGAGATCAGTTAATGACTGATGTTTTTGGTGGGAACCGTATGGGTCTTACAACTATTTTTGTAAATAGAATAGGACCAATTGAGCCAATAACTACTAGGTTTAATCGTATATGGGAAAGAAAACTAATCAAGCATTTTAATAAAAAAGGTTTTTTAATAGCAGGGGAATACTATGATTAAAAAGTGTTTAGGTTGTGGATCAACTCTTCAATATAGTGATGAATCTCTTCCTGGATACACTCCAAAAAAAGATTCCAAGATTTGTCAAAGATGTTTTAAACTAAAAAACTATAATGAAAAAGTTATGACTAAGCTTAGTTATGATAATGATGACATTATTAATATTTTAAATGAAAAAGCTGATAGAGTTTTCTTTATTACGGATTTTATAAGTTTATCTAAAAAAGTAATAGATTTATTTAATAAAATAAATAAAGAAAAATATCTTGTTATTAATAAAACAGACTTTATTCCTAAAAGCATAAATAAAGAAAAATATGTGGCATGGATTAAAGACGAATACCAAGTAAAAGAAAATATTATCTTATTAAGTGCTATAAAAAAATATAATTTAAATGAATTAAATAATAGGGTAAAAGAATGTAAAAACAGTTACATTTGTGGATATACAAATTCAGGTAAAAGCACAATTATTAATGAACTTTGTAATCTTAATGGTAAAACAAGTAATATTTTATCAAGTCTTATGCCAAATACTACTCTAGATGTAATTAAAGTAAGTTTGGATAAGGAAAACTGGATATATGATACACCTGGATTTATAATTGAAACAGATTTTAATGAAGATTGTTATCCAAAAAATTATTTAAAACCAATAACAATTCAAACAAAAGAAAATGACATAATAAATATAAATAATATGTTTTATATTGAAACAGATGAAATAGTTAATAGTTTTACTTTTTATGTCAGTGATAAATTAAATATTAAAAAAGAATATAAATATAATCGATCTGATGATTATAAAGAATATAGCGTTAATGATAATTCTGAACTATATTTAGAAAACATTGGCTTTATAAATATAAAAAAGAAGGCAAAAATTAAAATATACTTATTTAATGGTTATACAGAAGTACGCCATTCAAGTTTTTAGAAAGGATTAATTATGAGCAGTATCAAAGTTATGAGTGAAAACCTAGCTAATAAAATAGCTGCAGGAGAAGTTATTGAAAAATGTGCATCAATTGTAAAAGAATTAGTTGAAAACTCAATTGATGCTGCATCTACTAAGATTATTATTAATCTATATGATGGTGGACTTAACAAAATAAAAGTTACCGATAATGGTAAAGGAATGGATAAAGATGATGCTCTTCTTTGTTTTCAAAGACATGCAACTAGCAAACTTTACCGAGATGATGATTTGTTTTTTATAAGTACACTTGGTTTTAGAGGTGAAGCACTTCCATCAATTGCTAGTGTATCTGAAGTTGTACTTAGAACAACTCATAACGATGAGGGATATTTAGTTCATATTAAAGGTGGAGAAATATTAGAAAAGAAAAGCTGTGAAGCAACTCCTGGTACATCAATAGAAGTATCAAATATTTTCTATAATACTCCTGCCAGATTAAAGTATCTAAAAAGTGAATCTACTGAGCTTTCAAATTGTACTAATTATATTGAACGTCTATCACTATCTATGCCTAAAATTTCTTTTGAACTATACAACAATGATAAGAATATTATTAGAACTAGTGGAAGCGGTAATTTAGCAAAAGTTATTCATGAACTATATGGCTCGACTATATCATCAAGACTTTTACCATTTAATGTATCATCTGATGATTTTGATATAAATGGATTTATTTGTAAACCTGATATATTAAAAGCAACAAGATCACACATGATAACATTCGTAAATAATAGAATGGTAAAAAATAATGATTTAAATAGAGCAATTAATGATGGATATTTTTTACATAAACCTGATAATAAATATCCAGTTGTATTTTTAAATATTTATACAGATCCAACTCTTGTTGATGTTAATATTCATCCAACTAAACAAGATATAAAAATAAGTAAAATTTTTGAATTATGTGATTTAATTTCTACTAACATAAAAGCAGTGTTAGAAAAGAGTTTATTAGTTCCTGAAATAAACCTTGAAACTCATGAAGAAGAGGGAACGGTTGTAGTAAATAGTGACTTTATAAATACTAGAAATAATTTTGAAGTAGTTAGTGATTCAAGTAACGAAGAAGAATCTAGTGTTGATCAAATTACTTTTGATTTTGCAAATAATGATTCTTCTGAAGTTGAAGAAATTCAAAAGAATGATGAGTTAAAAAAACTTCATCTAGAACCAATAGGTTCAATTCATGGCACATTTATTGTCGCCCAAAATGAAGAGGGAATGTACTTAATTGATCAGCATGCTGCTCATGAAAGAATAAATTATGAAAAGGTTAAAAAAGCTCTTGCTGATAATAAAATAACTACAATGTCAATGTTATTTCCAATTTCAATAGAACTATCACCAAGTGAATTTATTTCACTTAAAGATAATATAGAGTTAATTACTAATCTTGGATTTATTGTTGAGGATTTTGGTATTAATACAATAATATTTAAAGAAACTCCAACATGGCTTGGAGAAGGTCATGAAGAAGAAGTAATTCGCAAAATGGTGGATTTAATAATAGGTGAAAAAAAGATAATTGATAAAGTTAAATTTAATGAAAATTTAATTAGAACTATTGCATGTAAAATGAGTATTAAAGGTAACACATATATTACTCTTGAACAGATGAACGCTTTAATAGAAGAATTATTTGAAACAGATAATCCATATAATTGTGCTCATGGAAGACCAACCATAATTAAATTTTCATCTTATGATTTAGACAAAATGTTTAAAAGGGCAATGACATAAAAAAATCAACCAGATTATGGTTGATTTTTTAATTCAAGTTCGTATAACTCTTTATAGTTTTTATTTCTTTGAAGAAGTTCTTCATGTGTACCTTCATCTTTGATAACTCCATCTTCCATAAATAATATTTTGTCACTATTAATTACGGTAGAGAATCGATGAGCAATAATTAATATTGTGTATTCACGTTTCATATTATCGATTGCTTTTTGTATTTCATCTTGTGTTTCATTATCAAGAGCACTTGTTGCTTCATCAAATAATATAATCTCAGTTTTTTGAATTAAAGCTCTTGCAATAGCAAGTCTTTGTCTTTGACCACCAGAAAGTGTAATGCCACCTTCACCAACAATAGTATTATATTTATCTGGAAGGCTCATAATAAAGTCATGTAGATTTGCCATCTTGCAAGCATTTATCATATCTTGTTTTGTTGCTTTAGGAGCAACAATTTTTAAATTATCATAAATACTTAAATTAAATATATATGGACTTTGATTAATAATTGTCATGTTACCACGAATTGATTTTTCAGTTAATTCATTAATGTTTATTCCGTCAATTAATATTTCACCTTTATCAATATCATAAAGTTTAGCAAGTAGGTTAAAGATTGTTGTTTTACCAGAACCAGATTTACCCACAAAAGCAACAGTTGTATTAGCTTTAACTTTAAATGATACATCTTTTAATACAGGTATATTCTTTTTATAAGAAAATTTAACATGTTTAAATTCAAAATCTCCATGTGCTTTTTTTAGAACTTTATTACCAAATGATTCACGTTCATATTTATCTCCTTCAATAATATCAAGAACTCTTGTTGATGATAATTCAAAGTCTTTTAATACCTCCTGTAAAGATGAATATGCATTAAATAAGTTATAGATTCTATCTTTATATAGATAGATAGTAACAAATGCTGTTATAGATATTAAATTATTTTTAAGTAAATATACACCTGATAATAGTAAAAATAGATTAAGTAAATCATGAATAGTTCCAGTGATTAAATCATATTTTCTTAAAACTTTACGGCCATCATAATTAACTTTATTTTTATATTTTAATCTTTTATCAGCTTCATCTAAAAATGATTTATTAGCATTTAGAACTTTAATGTCTCTGATTCCTCGAATCATTTCACAAATAAAACTTGTGCTTTTTTCATTTGCTTTTCTTCTTTTTTTATCAAATTCAAACCATTTTTTAATTCTAATGTTTTTAAATATGAAGATTATTACTGCTCCGAATAATAAATATAAGAATAATAGTTTATTCAAAAAGAATATTGTGATAATTACACCAAAGTTAGAAATGATTTCTGATAAATGTTCAACTACAATTGGAATGCAGTCGGCAATTTTTCCACAGTCATTATTAACTCTTTCAATTATTACACCACTTGGTAAATTGTCTAAGTTTTTATTCTTTATATTAAGCAGGGAAGATAATGACTTAAGTTGTAATACTTTAAGTGATTCTCTAAAATAAACACCTAATGAAATATTTGATACATACTTAGTAATATTTCTCATTACTTCAAAGAAAAGTATTATAAATGATGCATTAATAAGTTCATTAAATAATGAGTTATTAATATATACGATTTGTTTTGCTGTAAATAGTGGAACCACAACACTTATTAGTGTTACAAATGGAATACATATAATGTAAAAGAATAAATATCTATTATATTCTTTTGCATATTTGTATATTTTTTTTATATTTTGTAGTGTTTTAATTCTAAATCCCTCCCTTTTTGCAAATTAAAACATAATGTTTTGACTAGTATTTAAAGTAAAAATAATTTTGCATATTAAATATATAATATAAGTATATATATTGCAAGTCTTGTTTTTAGCGATTTAGTATGTTATAATTTAGATGTAAATTGAAAAAGATGACTAGTTAAATCTAGTCTTTTTTTATAGGATGTGACTTTTATGATTATCGTAGTATGTGGACCAACAGCAGTAGGTAAAACAAAATTAAGTGTTATGCTTGCAAAAAAATATAATGGAATTATTATAAATAGTGATGCAGTTCAAGTATATAGAAAGATGGATATTGCATCAGCAAAGGTTACTGAAGAAGAAAAAGAAGGAGTAAAGCATTATCTTTTAGATATTAAAGACTATGATGAGGATTACTCAATATATGATTATCAAAAAGATGCAAGAAAAATAATAGATGAAAATAAAGACAAAACTATAATTATGGTTGGAGGATCTGGTTTATACCAAAAAGCAGCTTTGTATGACTATAAACTTGATGAAGAAAGTGAAGAACTAAACACCTTTGATGAACTTTCAAATGATGAACTATATGAATTAGTTTTGAAAAAATATCCAGAAACAGACGTTCATAAAAATAATAGAAAAAGATTAATTAGACTTTTAAATAAAAAAAGTACAAATAATGAAAAATCAAAATTATTATATGATGATGTGGTATTTATTGGCTTAACAACAAATAGAGAAAAACTTTATGATTTAATTAATAGAAGAGTAGACAAAATGGTTTCAGATGGTTTAATTGATGAAGCAAAATATTTTTATAATTTAAATCGAAATTGCAAATCTCTCAAAACAACAATTGGTTATAAAGAGTTGTTTAAATATTTTGATGGAGATTTAACTTTAGATGAAGCTTTAGAGTTAATTAAAAAGAATTCAAGACATTATGCAAAAAGACAATATACTTGGTTTAACCATCAAGTGCCAACTATTTGGGTTGAAACAGATTACAATAATTTTAATAATACATTTAATAGTGTTTTAAAAATAATTGAAAATAAAAAGAACTAATCTTTATAGATTAGTTCTTTTAATATTCCTGATAAATATATTTATCATAATTATGCTCTGTAACTTGAACCTCACCAGCATCAGCTTCCATCATTTCATCAGTAGTTACAAGAAAATATTTGTGATATAAATAGTTTTGTCCATCTCCAACTGGATCATCCCATGTTAGATCAAGATGTAACCATTTGTTATCTAAATATACTGCATTCCAAACATGTCCTTCTTCATTAGTATCTCCAACAGGATTATAAGCAATTTTATAATTATTAATATTAAGTTTACTTAATATAATTGCCATTAAATCAGTATAGCCATTACATGTTGCTAAATGATACTTAAGAGCACCATAAGCTGTGTAAGTATATTTATCTTTATTCTTTTTATAATCAACATCGTATGATGTATTATTTACAATATAATCATGTATACTTTCAAGATTTTCTTTAGTACTTTTAGTGCTATCATATGTTTCAGATAGTATTTTATCTATTTCGCTATTGATATATGATATTTGTTCCTTACTGTATAAGTAAGATACTTTAACAATAACCTCACCACGAGAATCAATACTTGTTTTTATATTAGTAAAACTATTATAAGGATGAACAAAGTTATTTATATTAGATAGGGTAACAGATGATTTACTTAACTCTGCTATATCTTTTTCACAAGATTTATATTCATTAGGGCAGTAGAATGTAAATGTTTCCCAGTGATTATCAATAATGCTATAAAATATATTTAAGACATCTTGATAACTAAGTGGTGTATAATCTTTACTTCGTTGAACAAATTTATAATCAGTATTTTTAGTATATTCATTTCCAGATAAAATAATTAGATCTTGTTTGTTTGTAAAAAAGTTAGTAGCGTATGTAACAATTTTATTATGGTTTATTGCAACAAATGTTATAAGGCCTAAACAGATAATTGGTACGATTAATTTTTTCACATTCATCACATCCTATAAATCATTTTAACATTAAAAAATGAAGTAAACAATTGTTACTTCATATTTTTAACTTTTTCATTTAATCTTGATTTTTCTCTAGCAGCAGTATTAGATTTAACTAATCCTTTACTAACAGCTTTATCGATAGTTTTTTGAACTTCGTTTAATTTTTCAGTAGCTGCTTTTTTATCACCAGCTGCTATAGCTTTGTCACAGTTTCTAATACAATTTTTAACTGTAGCTTTAAGTTCATGATTGTTATCAGTCTTTTTAGCTATAGTCTTTACAGCTTTTTTTGAACTCTTAATATTTGGCATGTCTAGACTCCTTCCTGTAATTCAGTAATAATTCTATCAAATTTGTTATTAATTTGCAACTTAAAGTAGAAAAACTTCTATTATTTTTTAAATTCGACAAATATTACATATATGTTGAATTATATTGTATTTGAAAAGGATAGATTAATTATGAATCATCATAAATTTAAGAAAAAAGTAAAACTTAGAAAAAAATATAAATATTTACTTTATATATTATTAATATTCTTGTTTTATTCATATATTAATAAAAACAATAAAATTAATAAATCATTTAAGAAGACATCAAAGGAATATGTGTTTAAAAATATCCTAAATATCAAATCATTAAAAAATATAAGTGAAGAAGATAGTCACAAGAGTGTTGAAACTTTTACTATAAAGGAAGATAAAACTGAAAGCCCACTTGTTTATTTATATAACACACATGATACCGAAAAATATCAAGAAATAAATGGTTTAAACTTTAAACCAAGTATTGTTAATGCAACTGATTACTTAAATGAAAAATTAAATAATGCTGGTATAAGTTCAATTCATGAAAAAAGAAGTATGGCAAGTTACTTAGTAGAAAATAATTTAAATTATTCATCATCTTATAAAGCATCAAGATTCTATTTAAGTGATGCAACATCTAATAATCCTTCCATAAAATATTTGTTTGATATACATAGAGATTCAGGAAAAAAAGAATATACAACTTATTGTAGTGAAAATAAGTGTTATGCAAAATTTATATTTTTAATTGGGCTTGAAAATGAAAACTATCAAGATAATGAGAATTTTGCTCTTATTCTAAGCAAAAAATTAAATGAAAAAGTTCCAGGAATATCAAAGGGAATACTGCAAAAGAAAGGCCCTAAGGTAAATGGGGTATATAATGAAGATTTTTCAAATCGAACACTTCTAATTGAAGTTGGTGGTGAAAATAACACAATAGAAGAGGTATATAATAGTTTGGATGTATTATCAGAGGTTTTAATTTCGTTTATAAAGGAGGAAATAAAAAATGGAAGATAAAAAAGAAAAAATGCATCCATTTTTTAAATTATTAATCATTTTATTTTTTATATTTTTTGCTTTTTATATAGCTTTAGTTAGTGGATATTATCCATCTAGAGTTCAAAAAAAGGCATTAGTAACTAATGAAAAACTACAAGCTTTTGAAAATGATTTAAATAAGGATGATAACGTTATAAAGAAAACGGGTTATATTGAAGAAGATGTAAATTATTCAAACTTTGTAACAAAAACAGGAAGTGCACTAACAAATACATTAGGTAAGATAATTGATAAAACATCAAAAGGGATAAAAGATGTTTTTAAATTATTATTCTGGTAAAACTTTTAAAAAAGTCATATTTAAGGTATAATTATCTTGGTGTTAAATATGAAAAAAGATTTAATCAGAAATTTTTGTATTATTGCTCATATAGATCATGGTAAATCAACTTTAGCTGATAGAATACTTGAAATTACTAATGCTGTAAGTAAACATGATATGAAAGATCAACTTTTAGACAATATGGATCTTGAAAGAGAAAGAGGAATAACAATTAAACTTAATGCTGTTTCTCTTAAATACAAATATAATAATGAAGAATATTTACTTAATTTAATTGATACTCCAGGTCATGTCGATTTTTCTTATGAAGTATCAAGAAGTTTAGCAGCTTGTGAAGGTGCTATTTTAGTTGTGGATGCAGCTCAAGGAATTGAAGCTCAAACACTAGCAAACTTATATTTAGCTTTAAGTAATGATTTAAAAATAATTCCTGTTATAAATAAAATAGACTTACCAAATGCTAATGTACCTAAGGTAAAAGAAGAGTTAAAAAGAGTACTTGGATTCAAAGATGAAGAAATACTTCTATGTAGTGGAAAAACTGGTGAAGGTGTAAAAGAACTGCTTGATGCCGTAGTTGAACGTATTGAACCTCCAATTGCTGATGATAATAAAAAAACAAGAGCACTAGTATTTGATAGCTATTTTGACCCATATCGTGGAGTAATTTTATTAGTTAAGGTTGTCGATGGTGTTATAAAGGTAAAAGATAACATAACAATGATGGCTAATAAAAGTAATTTTGAAATAATAGAGTTAGGTATTAGAACACCAAATGAAGTAAAACAAAATGCTCTTTATTCTGGCGAAGTTGGATGGATTTGCGCAAGCATAAAAGATATATCAAAAGTAAATGTTGGTGATACGATAACATTAACAGATAATCAAGCAACAGAAGCTTTAGCTGGATATAAACCTATGAAACCAATGGTTTATTCAGGTATATTTCCAATAGAACCAAATCTATTTGAAGATTTAAAAGAAGCACTTAATAAACTTAAGCTTAATGATGCCGCTTTAACATTTGAACCTGAAACATCTGATGCTTTAGGTTTTGGATTTAGAACAGGTTTCCTTGGTTTACTTCATATGGAAATAATTATGAGTAGAATCGAAAGAGAATTTGGAATAGGTATTATTGCAACAAGCCCATCAGTTATATATAAAGTTACAAAAACTGATGGAGAAATTTTAGAAATTGATTCTCCAAATAAGATGCCGGATAGAACATATATAAATAAAATAGAAGAACCTTATATATATACAAACATAATTGTTCCATCCGAATATATTGGCCCAATTATGGAACTTTGTCAAAATAAACGAGGAATCTATAAGTCACTTGAATATATTGATGAAGAAAGAGTAAATATTCACTATGAAATACCTTTATCAGAAATAGTATATGATTTCTTTGATAAACTAAAATCATCAACAAAAGGATATGCATCATTTGATTATGAAGTGTGTGGATATAAAGAATCAGATCTTGTTAAGATGGATATCTTACTTAATGGAGAAAAAGTTGATGCTTTAAGTTTAATTGTTCATAAAGATTTTGCATATTCAAGAGGAAAAACAATTGTTGAAAAATTAAGAGAATTAATTCCAAGACAAATGTTCCAAGTCCCAATACAAGCAAGTGTTGGTAGTAAGATTATTGCAAGAGAAAATATATCTGCAATGAAGAAAAACGTTTTAGCTAAATGTTATGGTGGAGACGTATCAAGAAAAAGAAAACTTCTTGAAAAACAAAAAGAAGGTAAAAAGAGAATGAAAATGGTAGGATCAGTTGAAGTACCACAAGAAGCCTTCTTATCTGTGTTAAGTGGTGATTAAAAGTGGCAAAGTCAGTATATATACATATTCCTTTTTGCAAATCAATTTGTTCATATTGTGATTTTTGTAAGATGTTTTATGTCAAAAAATGGGTTGATAAATATTTAGATAAATTATATGAAGAAGTTGAAAGCATGTATGAAGGTGAGGAGTTAAGAACTATTTATATAGGTGGAGGATCACCCTCAGCTCTTAATCCTAAAGAATTAGAAAAACTTGGCAAAATAATTCAATTATTTAATTTATCTAAGAATTGTGAAGTAACTTTTGAGGCTAATATAAATGATTTAAATGATATATATCTAACACACTTAAAAAATATTGGAATTAATAGATTAAGTATTGGTGTTGAATCATTTGATGAATCAAATTTAAAGCTAATGGGTAGAGAAGCTAGTTTTGATAGTGCAAGCAAAATCATAAAAATGGCTCGAAGTAAAGGGTTCAACAATATTAATATAGATTTAATATATGCATTACCTAAAGAAGAATTAAATACATTAAAAGAAGATATTAAAAAAATATTAAAATTAGATCCAGATCATATTAGTTGCTACTCACTTATACTTGAACCAAATACAAGGATGTTTCTTCATTATAAAAAGACAGTTGATGAAGATTTAGAATATGAAATGTATAAATATATTCAAAAGAAACTAAGCAAATCAGGTTATGTACATTACGAAGTAAGCAATTATGCTAAACCTAATAAATATGCTAAACATAATTTAGTTTATTGGTTAAATGGAGAGTACTATGGTTTTGGTCTCGGAGCTTCGGGATATTTGCATCAAGTTAGATATGAAAATACAAGAAGCATGACTAAATATCTAGATGGAAAGTTTATTTATAAAAAAGAACTAGTTTCTACTGAAGATGAAAAGAAAAACAGATTAATGTTAAACTTAAGACTATTAAAAGGAATTAACCTTAATGATTGGTTCTTAAAGTATAATGAAAATCTTGAAACTAGGGAAGAAATAAAAAAATTAATTAAAGAAAAACTACTAATAGTAGAGAATAATTTTTTATTTATAAACCCCAAAAAACTATATATAATGAACGAAATATTACTTCGAATTATGTAATAAAAAATGAACCTTTAGGTTCTTTTTTTATGTTGATTATAAAAGCTTTATTATGTTATAATGCTATTGATAATAGGAGTGGTTCATTGTGGGACAAAAAAAGATTGAAGAAGTAGACAATTTAGAAGATACAATGGTCTTTGATGTAAAAGACTTATCTACTAAAGAATTAAATGTAATTAAGGAAAAAAATGAAGTAGTTGATTTCACATCTCCTGTTGAAGTGCTTTCAGATATAGATGAGAATAAAAAGGTTAAAAAAGTAAAAAAAGATAAATCTTCTTCTCCTAAAAAGGATAAAAAGAAAATAAATATATTTTCTAAATTAATTACTTGGTGGACAGGTTTATCATTAATAAAAAGAATTATTAGTATATTAATTCCTTTATTAGTTTTATCTTTAATACTAGTTTTAGTGTTTAAAAAAGATAAAAGAGATACTAAACCAAAAAGTGAAGATGTTATTTTTGAAGCTGATAATTACAGATATAAAAATGGTACTCTTGTATTCTTAGGTGATGGTAATAAAGAATTAGGTAAGTATACATGTAATAATAAAGATGAAAAGAAATGTTTCGTTGCATACTTAAATAATGAAGATGATTTTACTGGAACTAAATATTTAAATCAAGCTGGAGAAAAAATTAAATTCAGATCAAAAATAATCGATGAAAACTATGTATTTGTTGTAGATAATAAAAAAGGTTCTGAAGATGATACAATTTTATATAGTATTAAATCAAAGAGTAATGTTGATGAATATAAACTTGTTAAACAAGTTAATTCAAATAAGAATGTTGTTGTTCTTAAAGATAAAGATAATAAATATGGTGTTATAGATTTATCTGAAGCAACACCTAAAGTATTAATTAATTTTGTATATAATTATGCAGGAATAATTGATAATGAAATGGGCAGTAAATATATTGTCTTAGAGAAAAATGATAAATACTATGTTGCAGATTATACAGAAAAACTTCTAAGTGGAGGCCTTAATAATAAAATTGTTGAATATAATGATAACTTCATCGTTACAAAAGATTCAGAAAATAAATATAAAATATATAATTATGATGGTAACGAACTTAAAGATGGTTCATTCTTATTTATTAAATTAATCGATATATACTATGCTGTTTTACAAGATAATGGCCTTTATGTATTTGATAAAGAAGGGCTTAAATATAATGAAACTCCAATTCCATTATCATCAACAAATTATAATAAAACTAATGTTTATGATGCTAATAATCAGTTAATATCAAGTGATGTAGCATTTGAAGCCGTATCTGAAGATGATTATGTTTCTATAACTCGTGGTAAAGCAATAGATGCTCTTTCAATTAAAGAAGCACAGGCTAATAAAATGCATCCAATATTTAGTTATTATAATGGTATATTATATTTTTACAAAGACACAACAAAGACAAGCGTTTTAGGTAAATATACTTGTAAGAACAAAAATACACCAGGTCAATTTGATCACTGTACTATTGCTGCATCAACATCATTTTCTAAAAATGATATGACTAGTGGTTCTAAAACAGGATTTATTAGTTTAATTAATAATAGATATGTATTTGTAAGAGATACATTATCATCTGGTGGAATTTACTTATATGATTTAAGTCAAAGCAAAAAACTTGGTCCATATAATGATGTAGAAGCTATTGATTTAGTTTCTGACAATGAATCTTATAAAAATATTAACGGAGCATATGTAATAGCTAAAAATAATAAAAATCTATATGGATTACTTAGAATAAATAATTCAAGTGTAGATGTTGCTCTTGGATTTGATTATTCTGAAATGGAAAAGGAAGGAGATTACTTCTTAGTTAAAAAATCAAATGGTAAATACTCACTTTATAATAATAGTATTAATGAAGTAGTTAAAGATATAGATAGTAAGATAGTTGCTTACAATGATAACTATATTACAGCTAAATCTAATCAAGGATATAATATCTATAAACATAATGGAACTAAGTTAGACGAAAAAACATATTCTTACATTAAGCTTGAAAGTAACTATTATGTTGGAATATCTTCAAATAATTTAGGAATATATAAATATAATAATCCTGGAGTAAACCTATTAAAGGTTAATATACCTATTAAGAGTTCTGAAGGAACAAAATATAATAGTTTATTTAAAATTAATGCATCATCACTTGGATATGAAGTATCTATAACAGATGGTGAAAATAATAAAACTTATTTATTTGATTCTGAAGGAAATGAAGTTATAGTTCCATAGAAAAGGGGATGAACTAGATAATATGAAAAAAGCATACTTTTATGGCATGATTTCTTTAATTGTTATATTTGGTTTGTGTGCACTTTTTGGTATGTCAAATCACTTCTTAAAGTTTTATAAGCCTGAAAAATTATCTAATTATAAGGCAAAAGAAGAAAAAAAACCTACTAAAAAGGATCCAACACCAGCACCAACTCCTGCACCTGATCCTGATCCAGACCCAACTCCAACACCATCAGGTAAAACAGAAGTTGAAGGTTACCAATGTAAAACTAAATCATGTGACATTTTAAAAGATACAACAATTATCAATAATAAATACGTATTTATTCAAGATGGTACTGATAATATAGTTTTATGGGATATTCCAGAAAAGAAAGAATATGCAACTTATAAAAAAGTTACAAAAGCTGGTCAATCATTTATAACTCAAGATAAAACTGACATGTATGGAGCAATAAAAGTAACAGATAAAGTAGAAAACGTTATTGAACCTAAGTTCTTATATGTTGAATATAATGAAACTGATAGTCAGTATATGGTAACAACGCAAAGCCATTCATCATATATTGCTGATGTTAATGGTAAACAAATATCTGCAACTTACGTAGCACAAATAATGCAATATAACGATAAATATATTGTAACTAGAACAAGTGCTAACCAATATCACGTATTTAACTTTAATAATCAAGAATTCTTAACAGAATATGTTAATTCAAAAAGATTATTTATTGAACTTGTTGGTGATTATGTAGGCGTTATAACAGGTGATTATAAGTATATTATTTATGACTTTAGAGAAAACCAAAAGATAATTGGTGATTTCCAATTAGATGAAGGTGTATCTGATGCAAGAGCTAGAATTAGTGGTAGAAAGATTGAAATCTATCGTGCTAATAATGTGCTTAAAACAATAAATTTATAATAAAAAAGTATTAGCAGTTATTGCTAATACTTTTTTTATACTTCTATGTAAGGAATATTTAATTTTCTATCATGTTTTCCTTTATTATAGTAGTGTTCAAACCCTTTTTCATTCAAATTATTATAATAAGAACTTACAGTATTTACCCAGTGTTCTGATCCACCGGCATATCTTTTAGACATTGATATAATTTTATCTTTACCGCTAGTTTCTGTTACTTTATAACCAGAGTGGAGCATAAGAATAAATTTATATATACCATAAGCTTCATTTTTATAACTTACAAAACCTTTGCTACCTCTAATACCACCTATATTATGTTTATGTACAAATAAATAACTATTTAATTTGTAACCACATTCACAGTATGCTATAGATAAAGCAATATATGGGTTAACATCTAAAACTGATGCAAACTTATATATTAATTCTTCAGGTTTAAAGTTATTAAGTTCATATTTTGTAGTATTAATGTCTTTTTTATTTAAATTATATTTTGCTGGATTTTTATATATATTAGCAATTGTTTTTAATATTGCTTCTTCTTTAGATAAATATTTAACATTATTTAATATATAATCATTGTTCCAAGCTTTTTTATCTATATCTATAAGTTCATTAATTTTATTATTAATTATATCCTCTTTAAGCATAAATACTTTAGAATAAAATGATATCATTTCATCTTCCGTATTAAAAATTAAAGGGTTATCACTAGTTTTAACTTTTTCTAAAGGTTTTTCCTTCATAGCAAGTAAAACATTTTTGCTTATATTTTCTGATTTAATTACAGTTTTATTATTATGATTCTTCGCAGCAATAATCATAAAACTTGCTAAAACTGCAACAAAAACGACTATAAGCATTTTTTTATTAAAATACTTCAATTTATCACCTTTTTTTCGCCGCGCAAGCAATATTCTATCAAAAATATATTAAAAAATCAAATCAGAGATAGGTTAGTAGAATATATATGCTTTATATCTAAAACATTTGACATAATCGAACAAATGTGCTAAATTATTGCTTGTTGTTCAAAAAAAGGGAGGAATGACTAATGAGTATACAACCAATAACTATTAATGATATACATAAAAAGTATTATGCTCATGGTTGCATATCAGAACAAGACTATAACAATATTTTGTTACTTCATGATGATCTAGATAATAAAAATCAATTAGAAGTTATGAAATTAGAAAATTCACGATTTAATAAAATTGGTTTTAGAACTAAAACAAGTAAGTTATTACATGAACTAGTTGAACTAAAAAAAGGATTAAAAGAATATGTGGAAAGTTTTAAAGAAAAGAAAGCTCCATCTAATTATGTATATGAGTTTGATTTAAAACGTTACTATAAAGAAATGGACAAGGCATTATTTGCAACTTTATATATTGATTATTTTGATAACATGATTAAAGCTGTAAAAAAGGATAAAGCTTCATTTGGATTAATACTAGATGATCCCGAAAAGTATGAAGCTATTGTAAGCTGGCTTGTAAAAGTAGCTTTAAACTATAACATAATACTTAATTTCATGACATATAATAAAGAATACTATGATCAAGTACTAGCCGACGCTGAAATGCTTAGAATACAACAAGAAGAACGTGATAGCGATTACATGGATAAAAATCCATATCATATTAACGGAACACAAAGAGTTAGTAAAGCTGAGTAATTTATTATAAATTATCTACATAATATTTAATAACAATTATATTAATTTATAGTTGTTATTTTTATTTGTAAAAGAATTAGCAGAAGGTATTGACAAGTGCTAAAATTGTGATAAAATGATATTAGCACTTAGGAAAGTATAGTGCTAACGAGGTGATGATGTGGAAGAACGTCAAAACAAATTATTAAAAGAAATTGTTGAGTCTTATATTAAGACTGCAAGGCCTGTTAGTAGTAATGCTTTATGCGAGAAGCTTAAATGTTCATCTGCAACTGTAAGAAATGAAATGGCACTTCTTGAAGGTTTAGGTTATATTGAAAAGAACCATATATCTTCAGGTAGAATACCATCTGAAAAAGGTTACAAATATTACGTAGATAATCTAATGAAACCAAAAGAATTATCTGGTGAAGATATTTTAAATCTTCAAACAATATTTTCTAACAAAGAATTAGAGTTATCTGATGCAATAAATAAATGTATGGACATGATAAGTGATCTAACTAATTATACAAGTATTGTTCTTGGTAAAAGTTCCAAAGAAAACTTTTTACAACAAGTAAGTATTATTCCACTTGGTAATAATAAAGTTATTGCTTTAGTTTGTACCGATAAAGGTATGGTTGAAAGCAAACAATTTAATATTGATCAAACAATTGATATAGCTGAAGTTGTAAAGGTTAGTGAAATAATTAATAAAATGTTATTTGGAACTCCAATTGATGAAGTAAATGAAAGATTAGAGTTTGAAATTAAACCAATTATTTCTAAACAAATAGAACAATATGAAACAGTATATAATATTTTCTATAATGCATTTGATGATTTTGTTAAAAACACATCGAATGTACATATATCTGGTAAATCAAAAATATTTAATCAACCAGAATATCAAAATGCTAACGACATTAAACAATTAGTTAATAAATTTGAAGATGAAACTCTAATTAAAAAAATTGATGATTCATCAGAAAGTAAAGATATAAAAATATATATTGGTGATGAAAACGAATTTGATGATAATGTAACAATTATTAAATCAAAATATAAAGTTAATGGTGAGGAAGGAACAATTGCAATTGTAGGTCCAAAAAGAATGGAATATGATCGTGTGGTTGGTCTTCTTGATTACATCAATAAATACATTGAAGATATAGAAAGCGGTGGTTCAAAAAATGAGTAATGAAACTAACAAGAATGTTAATGTAGAAGTTAAGGAAGACAAAAAACATAAGAAGAAAGATAAGAAAAATGAGGAACTTGAACTTCTGCAAAATCAAAATGCTATTCTTAATGAAAAATTATTAAGAATTACTGCAGACTATCAAAACATGAAAAGAAGAAGTGAAGAAGAATTATCAAGAGCTTATAAATATGATGGCGAAGAAATAATTAAAGAACTTCTTAATATAGTAGATAATTTTGAAAGAGCAATTAAGTTAGATGATACAAATCTATCTGATGAGCTTTCTAAATTCTTAGAAGGATTTAAAATGATTTATACAAATTTAATAAACATTTTAAATAGTAAAAATGTTCGTGAAATAGTGTGTTTAAATGAAGATTTTAATCCTGTTTCAATGAACGCAGTGTTAACTGAAAAAGTAGAAGGTATGGAACCTGGTAAAGTAGTAGAAGTGCTACAAAAAGGTTACGTATATAATGATAAAGTTATAAGACCTGCCATGGTCAAAGTAAGTGAATAATTGAAAGGAATGATTAATATATGGCAAAAATTATAGGTATCGATTTAGGTACAACAAACTCATGCGTTTCAGTTCTTGAAGGTGGAGAACCTAAAGTAATTGCAAATGCAGAAGGTAACCGTACAACTCCATCTGTTGTTGCTTTCAAAGGTGAAGAAACAATGGTTGGTGAAACTGCTAAAAGACAAGCAGTAACAAATGTTAAAAATACTATCTCATCAATTAAAAGAAAGATGGGTACAAAAGAAAAAGTAGAAGCTAATGGTAAAAAATATACTCCAGAAGAAATCTCTGCAATGATTTTATCTAAATTAAAAGCTGATGCAGAGGCTTATCTAGGTGATAAAGTAACTAAAGCAGTTATTACTGTTCCAGCTTACTTTAATGATGCTCAAAGACAAGCAACTAAAAACGCTGGTAAAATTGCAGGCTTAGAAGTTGAAAGAATTATCAATGAACCAACAGCTGCAGCTCTTGCTTATGGTCTTGATAAACAAGATAAACTTCAAACTATCTTAGTTTACGACTTAGGTGGTGGAACATTCGATGTTTCCATCCTTGAACTTGGTGATGGTGTATTTGAAGTTAAAGCAACATCAGGTAATAACCACTTAGGTGGAGATGACTTTGATGAAAAGATTTCTGAATACTTAGTAGATGAATTCAAAAAAGAACATGGAATTGATCTATCTAAAGATAAAATGGCAATGCAACGTATTAAAGACGCTGCTGAAAAAGCTAAAAAAGATTTAAGTGGTATGACTACAGCACAAATCTCTCTTCCATTTATAACTCAATCTGATGAAGGACCACTTCATATGGAAGTATCTTTATCAAGAGCTAAATTTGAAGATTTATGTCGTGATCTATTTGATTCAACACTTAAACCTGTTAAAGATGCTTTAAAAGAAGCTAAATTAGAGGCTAAAGATATTAATAAAGTAATTCTTGTTGGTGGATCAACTCGTATTCCATATATTCAAGAATTAGTTAAAAAAGAACTTGGTCAAGAACCATCTAAAGGTGTTAACCCTGATGAAGTAGTTGCTATGGGTGCTGCTATTCAAGGTGGAGTTTTAACTGGTGAAGTTGAAGATATCGTTTTACTAGACGTAACACCTCTTTCACTAGGTCTTGAAACTTTAGGTAATGTTATGACAATATTAATTCCAAGAAATACAACAATACCTACAAGTAAATCACAAGTGTTCTCAACTGCTGCTGATAATCAACCAGCCGTTGATATTCATATTTTACAAGGTGAAAGACCAATGGCTTCAGACAATAAAACTTTAGGAAACTTCCAATTAACTAATATTCCACCAGCTCCAAGAGGAATTCCACAAATTGAAGTTACATTTGATATTGATGCTAACGGAATTGTTAATGTTAAAGCTAAAGATTTAGGAACTAATAAAGAACAATCTATTACAATTACATCATCTACAAACTTAACAGAAGAAGAAATTGATAAGATGATGAAAGAAGCTGAAGCTAATAAAGAAGCAGATGAAAAGAGAAAAGAAGAAGCTGATGCAAGAAATGAAGCTGACTCTATGATCTTTGCTACTGAAAAAGCTATTAAAGACTTAGGCGATAAAGCTGATAAAAAAGATGTTAAAGAAGCTGAAGAAAAGATTGAAGATCTTAAAAAAGCTTTAAAAGAAGATGATATTGAAGATATCAAAACTAAGACTAAAGATTTAAATGAAGTTGCTATGAAGCTTGCAACTAAAGTTTATGAAGAGGCATCTAAAAAGAGTCAAGCTGAAGCTGAATCTAAAAAAGATGACAAAGAAGACAAAGATGATGTACAAGAAGCATCATATGAAGAAAAATAGTGATATAATAAATTACAGGTTCTAGATAACTAGAACCTTAATTTTGATTTAAAATGAAAGGGTTATCATGAATAAAGAATACTGTGAAAATTTGTTAAATAAACTATTATCAACTGGTGCTGATTATGCTGAAATATATGAAGAATCATGTGATAGTAGAACTTTTAGTTACTTAGATTCTAAACTTGATAGAATTAATGAATATCATGCAAACGGTGTTGGCTTAAGAATTGCTAAGGGAACAGAAGTTTACTATGCATCAATTAATTATGATGATATTAGTGAAGTAGAAAAACTAGCTGATGAACTTATTAAAAATATTTCATCAAAAGTTATATACAAAGATATAAAACTTGATAATTTAGAAACAATTGATGCTAAGTGGGATAAACCATTTGATTCATGCAGCGATGATATAGTTAAAAACTATATGGTTAATTTAGATAAAGAGATAAGAAGTAGAGATAAAAGAATTACTCAAGTTGGACTAACTTTATCTGAAAGATTAAAAAACATAACTGTATCAAATAGTAAAGGTGTTTACAAAAAAGAGATTAGGCCTAATTCAAGATTTTATATAAATGTTATGTTTAAAGATAATGATTTATTATCTAAATCAACATACAACTGGGGTGGAAGCATAGGTGCAGAAATCCTTGATAAAGATATATCAGCTGGTATTGATAATTTAATTAAGTATGGTACTGATAAGCTTTATGCTAAAAATTGTATAGGAAAAAATATGCCAGTTATTTTAGGACCAGGATTTGGTGCTGTAATATTCCATGAAGCATGTGGTCATGCCATGGAAGCAGCAGCAACAGCAAATAATCAAAGTGTTTTATCTGGTAAAATAGGAGAAAAAATTGCATCTGATAAAGTAACTATCATTGATGATGGCTCTATAGAAAAACTATGGGGAACAACAGTTATAGATGACGAAGGCGAAAAAACAAGAAAGAATATCTTAATTGAAGATGGCGTTTTAAAAAACTATTTAAACGATGAAATAAATAATCGTAAATTGAAAATGGATTTAACTGGTTCATCAAGAAGAGAAAGCTATCGTTTCGCACCTGTATCAAGAATGAATAATACTTATTTAAAACCAGGTAACGATAAAATAGAAGACATGATCAAAAGCATTGACTTTGGTTTATACGCGGTTGAACTTGGCGGAGGATCAGTAGATCCAGAAACTGGAGAATTTAACTTTGCTTGTGACACAGCATATATGATAAGAGACGGTAAAATAGCAGAGTGTGTTAAAGGAGCAACCCTTATCGGAAACACACTTGAAATATTAAGTAATGTTGAAATGGTTGGAAGTAATCTTGAATATGGTGTAGGAAACTGCGGAGCATCAAGTGGATGGGTTCCAGTTACTATTGGTCAACCAACAATAAAAGTTTCAAGTATTTTAGTTGGAGGTGTAAGTGATGATAACTAATCTAATAAATCTTGCAAAAGAAAAAGATATAGATTTAGAAGTATGTACATTCTCTGAAAATGATTATTCTGTTGAAACACTTAATGATGAACTTATTAAATTTAATATAACTAAACAAAATGAATACACAATTAAAGCATTATATAATGATAAAGTAATAAGTATTGTTACTGAAAAAATTGATAACCCAGAAGAAATAATAAATAAAATCATTAATAATGCTAAGTTAATTGATAATGATAATAAAAATAGATTATGTGAAAATGATTTTGAAGTTGAATCTAGAGAATATAAAGAAATAGATTTTAATAATATTAAAGAAGAATTATTTAAACTTAATAAAGAATATCATGATAAATATCCATTTATTATAAATATTGACATGGGTGTTGATTATGATGTTATTGAAAGAACAATTGATAATGATAAACATCATATGAAGGATAAATATGCAAGTTTATATATGTTCGCATCAATAAGTGGTAAGAAAAATGATGTTGTTAAATCACAAGTTGTTAGTATATATGACAAAGAATTTAACCTTAATAGAGTTAAAGATGAGTTTGATAAAGCAATAAAAAAATTAGAAGATTTATTTAATGCAACATCAATTAAAACTGATAAATATAAAGTATTAATCGATAACTATGTAATTAATAAAATTATTTATACTTTTGCTAATTCATTTTATGAAAAATCATTAGATATGAAAGTATCTCCATTTGCAGGTAAACTTGGTGAAAAGATTTTTTCTGATAAGATTACTATAATGGAAGAACCGGTTAACGAAAAATTTGTAGTTAATAAGCACTTCGATCAAGAAGGAAGTTTAACATATAATAAAGAGATTATTAAAGATGGTATATTTAAAACAGCTTTTAATACTTTGGAGTACGCAATAAAAAATAATACTAAGCCAACAGGTAATGCTAATATGATATGTAATTTAAACATTAAACCTGGAAACTTATCTTATGATGAATTAGTTAAATCAATGGATAATGGCGTTATTATAAATAATGTTGAAGGATTACATGCAGGTATTAATACATCAACTGGAGATATATCACTTCAATCAACTGGTTATTTAGTTGAAAAAGGTAAAATAGTTAAAGCACTTGATATGATTATTCTTCAAACTAATATTTTTGAACTTTTATCAAATGTTATCGAAGTTGGAAATGATTTTAAAGAATTTAGTATGAACTGTGCTGCTGTATCTCTTTTAATAAGTGATATAACAATTTCTGGAAACCTATAAAGGAGTAACAAAATATGAATAAGAAAGACTACTATGAAGTACTAGGCGTAAAAAAAGATGCTTCAGACGAAGAAATAAAAAGAGCTTTTAGAAAGCTTGCAAAACAATACCATCCAGATGTAAATAAAGAACCTGGAGCTGACGAAAAATTTAAAGAAATAGGTGAAGCATACTCTGTTTTATCTGATCCAAATAAACGTAGCCAGTATGACCAATTTGGTCATGCAGCATTCCAAGGTGCATCAGGTGGAGCACAAGGTGCTGGTGGCTTTGGTGGATTTGATTTTAACGACTTTGACTTTGGAGATATTTTTGATGATTTATTTGGTGGTGGATTTGGTTTTGGAAGAGGTAAAACTAAAAATCGTCCTCAAAAAGGTCCAGATACTTTACTTCGCATCAATTTAGATTTTATGGAAGCCATAAAAGGCTGCAAAAAAACAATTAAGATAGAGTTAAATGATACTTGCCCTAAATGTGATGGTAAAGGTGGATTTAAAGATCACAAATGCCAAACATGTGGTGGAAGAGGAAGAGTTGTAGTTCAACAAAATTCTTTATTTGGTGTTTTTCAAACAGAAACAATATGTAAAGATTGTGGTGGAGTTGGAACTACTTATGAAGAAAAATGCCCTAAATGTAACGGAAAAGGTATAATCAAAGAGGTAAAAGAAATTGAAGTTGATGTACCTGCCGGAGTCGACACAGGTAATAAACTTAGAATATCAGGTAAAGGCGAAGCTGGAAGAAACGGTGGAGAAAATGGTGATATTTATATTGAATTCAAAGTAAGTGATCATCCATTATTTGAAAGAGAAGATGATGACATCTATTTGGAAGTACCAATCACAATTACTGATGCTATCTTAGGCTGTAAAAAAGAAATTCCAACACTTGATAATAATGTAATACTTGATATTAAACCAGGAACACAAAACTTAACAAAACTTAAACTTAAAGGTAAAGGAGTTAAATCAGTTAACAGCCGCTTTACAGGTGATATGTATGCTGTTATTAATGTTGTAATCCCAACTAAATTATCTCGCGAACAAAAGGAATTAATTAAGGATTTAGCGGATACTGACCTTGAAAGTGAAAGCGATATAAAGAGATTTAAGAAATATTTAGATTAATTCTAAATATTTTTTTTGTGTCTACAAATTGACACAACATTTGTTTTAATTGTATACTTAATATAGAGGAAAAGGGTTGATAATAATGACAAAAAAGAAAAAAATCATCATCATTATTTTATCAGCTTTTTTATGTTTACTTGCTGCATTTACTGTATATAAAGTATTTTTTAGTAAACCAAAAGATAAAGTGCTTGTTACCGTTAAAAACGGATTATCAGTAAATTTTCTAAATGGAAATACTCTTGAACTTGGTGCTAAAGAAAAAGAATATAAATTTTCTATAACAAATGACTCAGACTCAGAAAAATATTATCAGATAAGAATTAATAATTTTAAAAAGCCATCAAAAGCGAGGTATTCTCTTAAATCTGAAGAGTCTAAAGTTGATTTAACTGATCAAAGAATAAATGATGAGATAGTTCTTGAATATGCTGTTATAAATCCTGGTGATACACATAACTATGTACTTAAACTTGATAAAGCATTACGTAATTTTACAATCGGTGAATTAGCAGTTGAAAACTACATATTTGAAGAAGAATATTTTGCTCAAACTATAATTAAAAATAGTACAGTTTCACAGAATCCAAAAACTGTTGTAGGTATGGAAGTAGCAACTGAAGATGAAGGTTTAATCCAAGATATTGATGATCGTGGGGTAACATATTATTTTAGAGGTAATGTTTTAAACAATTATGTTAATTTTGCAAATCTTAAATGGAGAATTGTAAGGATTAATGGAGATAATACAGTTAAACTAATTTTAGATGAAAATACTGATGAATTAACTGAATATTATACAAGTACTGATAATAACTACTTTGCTTATGTTAATACAAATATAAAATCATATTTATCTAACTGGTATCAAAGTAACTTAACATCATATGAAAAATTTATTGCAAGTGGTAAAGCTTGTGATAATTCTCAGTATACTGGTACTGATTCATATATTTTTCAAGCTAGTCAAAGACTACTTATTGATCATAATCCAACTTTTAATTGTTTAGGCTCATCTATTAGTACTAAAATATCAGTTATAACAGCTGATGAAGTAGAGTATGCTGGTGGACTTGTTGGAGTGTCAAACACAAATTATTACTTATATAATCAAGATATATATAATCCATCATGGACCATTACTCCATCAAAGGGAAGTAGTGCAGAATTTTATCCATTTACACTATCTGTTAATGGCGCTTTAGAAGAAAATAATATAGGCTCCGTAAAAAGAGGTGTAAGACCAGTAATAAACATTGTTAAAGATGTTCCAGTTACTGGTAAAGGCACAAAAGATGAACCATATGAGATTCTTGTATAGAAAGGAAAGATTTATATGAGTATTTTAAAAAATAAAAAAGGTTTTATAGCAATATCAATTATATATTCATTTTTTATTCTTTTTATAATGGTTATGCTTTTAATTATTTATTCATATGTATCTGATAGAAAAGCAACTAATAGAATAAAAACTGACATTAAAAATGAATTTAAAATTAATGCCCCAACCATAACAATAAATCCAACTGGTGGAGATTATCAAAAACAAGCATCATATACAGTTAATATATCTGTTAAAGATGAAGGAAATGGAATAAGTAGTATTGGATATACTTGGTCAACAACGCCTAAATATTTATCAAGTATGAGTCTTACAACAACAGCTAATAATTCAAGTGTAACAACACCATCTGCCGCAGGTAATTACTATTTAATAGTAAAAGCATGCGATCCAGATAACAATTGTCAAACATTAATATCAAGAAGATTTATAGTTGGTTCGTAATAAGTAAACGTAAAGTATTTTGTAAATATTTTACGTTTTATTTATGTTTAAGTTATTTAATATATAAATTAAAAAATATTATGATAAAATATATATGTGGTGACTAATATGACATATAGTAATATTGTTTTAACAAGTAACGTTAATATTATCAAAAATTTAAGTGATTTTTTATCAAGCTTAACATTAATTGATGTTATATTTTTCTTTTCTATAATTTTACTTATGGTTTTAGTAACTGTTCTTTTATACTTTATAAAAGTTAATGAAGATGTTGTAGAAGTAGAAGAAGAAACAAATGATAATACTCCTAAAACTGAAGGAGTACTAAATATTACTAAAGAATATATAGATGAACCTAAAGAAGAAGTATCATATTATGATGATGAAGAAGGAGAACTAATTGATTTAAAAAGTATCTCTGAAGCATTAGATAATGGTGAAAAAAATATCGAACTAACTAAGTTTGAAGAAGAACAAGAAAAAGATGCTATTATTAGTTATGATGAGTTATTAAGAAAAACTCAAAATACTGGTATTAATTATAAAAACGAAGTAATGATGGATGATTTATCCGTTAAAGAAGTAGATTTAGAAAACTTCATAAATGAAAATAAAGAAGAAATAAATAATACAGTTACTAAACCTAATGTTCAAGTAATTAGTTATTATCAAGAAGAAGCTTTCTTAGAATCATTAAAAAAGCTAGAACAACAATTAAACTAAATCAGGTGGTTTTATGAAATTTAAAGTTATTAATTTTGGATGTAAAGTTAATACTTATGAAAGTACATACATAGAAGAAGTATTTATAAATGATGGTTTAACTGAAGCAAAAGATATAAGTGAAGCTGATGTTATTGTTATAAATACATGTTCTGTTACAAATATAGCTGATAATAAATGTAAAAAGTTTATTAGAAGAATTAAAAGAGAAAATAATAAAGCTACAGTTATAGCTTGTGGATGTAGCGTACAAAATAATTTTGAAGATTACAAGACCTACGGTCTTGATATTTTAGTTGGAACAAATAATAAAAAAGATATACCAAATCTTTATAAGGAATTTTTAAAAGATAAAAAACCAATATATATCTTTAACGAAAATAGAAAAAAACCATTTGAAAATATGCATTTAGATAAATTTACAAAGCATACTAGAGCATTTATTAAAATTCAAGATGGTTGTGACAACTTCTGCTCATATTGCTGCATTCCATTGGTTAGGGGAAGTCAAAGAAGTAAAGATTACAATGAAGTTATAAGTGAAACAAAAGAACTAGTAAAAAATGGACATAAAGAAATAGTATTTGTGGGAATACATACAGGTAGTTATTTAGATCAAGGAAAAGATTTATTCGATTTAATCGAAGATGTATCAAAAATTGACGGGTTAGAAAGAATAAGAATATCATCAATTGAAATAACTGAACTTAATGATAAGTTTATGAATCTTTTAAAAAATAATCCTAAAGTAGTAAGTCATATGCATATTCCGCTACAAGCTGGAAGTGATAATGTACTAAAACTAATGAACCGTAAATATGATCTAAAATATTTTGAGGATAAAATAAACTTAATAAGAAGTATAAGACCAGATATTAATATAACAACCGATGTAATAGTAGGCCATCCAGGTGAAACAAGTAAAGATTTTGATAATACTCTTGAGTTTTGTGAAAAGATTGGTTTTGGAAAAATACATGTATTCCCTTACTCAAAGAGAAATAATACTAAAGCTGCTTTAATGGATAATCACGTTAGTGAAGAAGTAAAAAAAGATAGAGCAAACAAATTAATTCGTTTATCAGATATTCTTGAATCAAAATATGAGAATAAGTTTATTGGAAAAACTTATAGAATAATAACTGAAGAAAATCACCAAAATGAAATAGTAGGTTTTACAGATAACTATATAAAGGTGAAAGTAATAAGTGATGAAAAGCTAAAACCTAATATGATGATTAATGTACTTTTAGACCATAAAGATGGTGAATATGTTTATGGTATTTATAAAAAGGAGAGATAATTAATGGATTCATATAGTAATAGTTTCAATGATGTTGAAAAAGCAGGTAAAGATTTAGAGCTAATAAGGACACGATATAATGAGATTGTTAGTGGAGAAACCTTATCTAAACCAAAAACAGTAGCTGAAATTAATGATTTATCATTAATGGTTTCAAGACTTGAAGTCATATATAAATTTTTCGAAAGAGCAGCTAAAACAGGAAGAGACACAAATGTTGTTTCAAGCGAGTTTTATAAACAAAAAAGTGTGATAGATGAAATAATTTCAGAAGGAAGAACAATGTAGTTTTTCCTTTTTTTATTGTATAATATATGTAGGTGGTAAATGGTGAGCACTATTGAAGGAAAAATTAGAAATATAATCTATTCAGGAAGTAACGGATATACTGTTGCTCTTTTTAGAGTTAAAAAAACTTCTTCTGAAGATATGACTGATTTTTTAAATAGAACAATTACAATAAGCGGGTCTTTTATTAATCCAAATCAAGAAGACACTTATGTTTTAACAGGTGCTTATGTTGATCATCCAAGATATGGTTTTCAATTTAGAGTTGATTCTTATGATAAATCAACTCCATCAGATGAAGATTCATTAATAGAGTTTTTATCATCATCACTAGTTAAAGGTTGTGGCGAAAAAACTGCTAAACTTATTGTTGAAAACTTAGGTTTAGATGCCATAAATATTATAAAAAATAACCCAGAAAGATTATATGAAATTAAAGGCATTAGAGAAAGCACATTAAATAAAATTTATTTATCAATATGTAGTTACACTAATGCAGATGATACTTTAACATATTTAAAAAAACTTGGATTTCAAGTTAGCGATGCATCAGCTCTATATAATAAATATGGGGACGGTATAAAAGAAATAATTAAGGATAGTTTTTATTCATTAATTGATTTGATTAGTTTTAATAAATTAGATCAAATATATCAAAATAATTTTGATTCAAATAGTGACGTTAGAATATATGCTTGCATACTTGAGTCAGTTAAAGAACTTGATATTCAAACTGGCAATACTTTTCATAGTAAAATAGCAATTTATGAGTATTTTCTTAAAAGATTTAATATAAATATTCCATTTGATAAATTTACAAAATATATTAATGTATTAATTAAAAAAGAAGAACTTATAAATGATGATGAAGATATATATTATAAAGATTCATATGAAGATGAAAATATTATCTCAAATAAACTTTATCGAATAAGTAAAAATGGTATTCAAGATAAAATACCATTTTCAAGAATTGAAGATGATATTAAATTTGATAATATCATTTATAATGGTGAACAAAGAGAAGCTATTAAAACAGCTTTAAATAATCCTATAACAATAATAAGTGGTGGGCCAGGAGTTGGAAAGACAACAATTATTAAAGCAATTGTTAATGCATTTATGTCTTTTTATCATTTAACAAAGATGGATGCTTTATCAAAAATAGCTTTGTTAGCTCCAACTGGTAGAGCAGCTAAAAAATTAGCAACATCTACACTAATGCCTGCTCAAACTATTCATAGATTTTTAAAATGGAATAAAGAAACTGATAATTTCCAAATAAATGAATATAATCCGAGTATGCAATCTTTAGTAATTGTTGATGAAGTAAGTATGCTTGATAATCATTTATTTGCATCACTTCTTAGTGGATTAACATCTCATATAAAATTAGTCTTAGTTGGAGATGTTTTCCAGCTTCCATCAGTTGGATCTGGCCAAATACTAAATGATTTAATTGAAACCAATAAGTTTCCATATATATTCCTGAAACAAATTTATCGTCAAAGTGAAAATTCTTATATTCCATATCTTGCAAGAGATATTAAAAATATAGATATTAATGATAATCTTTTTGAAAGAAAAGATGACTATTCATTTATTGATGTACCAATCCAAAATATTAAATCAACAATCAAAAAGATATGTGAAAGAAGTAAAGAAAAGAATATTAGCGAAAATGATATTCAAATACTTGCGCCTATGTATAAGGGTGAAAATGGTATAGATAATTTAAATATTATAATGCAGGACTTTTTTAATCCTAAAGATGAATCAAAAAAAGAAATTACTTATGGTTATGTAACATACAGGGAAAACGATAAAGTATTACAACAAATTAATAATCCTGATTGTAATGTTTTTAATGGAGATATTGGTTATATAAGGAAAATAGAAAAGAAAAAAGAGAAGATTGTAAAAGATGTTATTACCATAGACTTTGATGGTAATATGGTTGAATATAGCAAAGAAGATTTATCAATGATTAAACATGCTTATGCAATAACTATTCATAAATCTCAAGGAAGTGAGTTTCCTCACGTAATCATGCCTGTGTGTCATAGTTATAATAAAATGCTTTATAATAAACTAATATATACTGGAGTATCAAGAGCAAAAAAGAGTTTAATAGTTCTTGGAGAAAAATCATCTTTTATTCATGCAATTGAAAATGATTATTCAACTAATAGAAAAACCGGTTTAAAGAAAAAAATATTGAATAATTTTTATAATTAATCGCAAAATATTACTAGGATGTGATTAAATGAAAACTGCTATGAAAATTATGGGTGGAGTATTAATAGCAACATCTGCAGGATTAGTTTGTTATACAATGCTTAATAAAAAAACAAGAAAAAAAGCATCAGAACTTGCAGATGCCATGATTGAAGAAGCAAAAGCTATGATGAAATAGCATAAAAATAATAATAATATGAAAATATTATTATTTTTTTATTATTTTGTGATATTATTTATATAGTAGGAAGAATATAAAAAGAAGGTGATACTATTATGAAAGATAAATTAAAAAATATTGATATCGAAGATAAGAAAGTATCAAATCTTATTCAAAGAACTAATAAATTAGTTAAACTATTATATTTTTTACTTATTATAGGTATTATCTTAGCAAGTATTGTTATTGCTAAAGAGTTAAGAATAGTAAACTTTTTAATAAGTATTTTAAAAGTATTATCCCCATTGTTTATAGGGTTTGTTATTGCATGGTTATTTAATCCTATTATTAAAAAAATAAACGATGCAGGAATACCTAAAATATTAAGTACTTTAATTGTATATTTTATTTTTATAACATTTATAGTTGTATTTGTTCGAATATTTATTCCCGTTTTATACAAACAGCTAAATGATTTAGTTGTATCTCTTCCAAACATTTTAGATAAAATAAGTTTAGCTTTTGAAAGAATAATGAATAAATTTTCAATGGACGGTATTGATTTATCTAACGTTGTTAAGAATATTTCTGTAAGTCTTAAAGATTATACATTAAATATTACATCATCAATGCCTAAACATTTAGTTAATTTTATTATTTCATTCTTTAGTGGACTTGGAACAATTATGTTAAGCTTAGTTGTTGGAATATATATGTCATTCGATTTTGATAATATCTCAATTCAATTTTTAAAACTTATTCCAGAAAAGCATCGTGAAGAAATAAAAGAACTTTTAACAAATATAGGTACTGAGGTAAGAAAAACAGTTAATGGAACACTTCTTGTTGCTTTAATGGTTTTAGTTTGTGATACAGTTGCTTTCACAGCAATTGGATTAGAATCACCTCTATTATTTGGTGTATTATGTGGTTTAACAGATTTAATACCTTATATAGGCCCATATATTGGTGGAGCTGCTGCTGTTATTGTTGGATTTAGTATGTCAACACCAATTGGTATAGCAACGCTTATTGCTTGCATCACAGTTCAGTTAGTTGAAAATTATATTCTTCAACCTGTTGTTATGAGTAAAGCAATTGAACTTAATCCAGTAATTATTATTGTTGGTTTATTAATATTTGGACATTTCTTTGGTGTTATTGGTATGGTTCTAGCAACGCCAATACTAGCACTTCTTAAAGTTATATATGAGTTTGTTAAAAAGAAATTTAATTTATTTGCATAAAACTAAATACCTATTGATAAATTTATAATATTTTGTTAAAATATCCCATGTAATCGATGAATTAAGAAGTAATAAAAGTTGTTTTATTAGAGAACTTACATTTGGTGAAAGTAAGTAAATAGTTTTTATTATCTGCTGCTTAAGGAGATTAATCGGAGCATTCCTTTAAATATATGCTTCGTTATCAAATAAATTAAGTTAAAATAAGGATGGTACCGCATTAATTGCTCCTTTAAGGAATAATTAATGTGGTTTTTTTATTTTATATAAAAAGGAGAATGATTATGAAAGTATATGTTATTGGTGGTAAAGCAGGATCAGGTAAAAGTGAAGTAGCTTTATATATTAAAAACTATTACGAAGCCAAAGGTAAAAAAGCGTGCATAACTGAAATATCAAAATATATTAAGATTTATGCAAAGGAACTACTAAATTGGAATGGTGATAGAGAAACCAAACCAAGGGAGTTTTTACAAAGTGTTGGTTACATTATGAGACATGAACTATTTGGTGATGACTTTATAATTAATCGAACTATCGAAGACACTAAAGTTTATGAAAGATTTGTTGATGTATTAATTATATCAGATGCAAGACTTCCAATTGAAATAGATACATTTAAAGAAAAACTAAATGCTGTTTCTATTAAAGTTATAAATAATTTTGAAGAATCAAAATTAAGTGTAGAAGAACAAAAACATGAAACAGAAGTCGCGTTTGATAACTACGATAATTTTGATTATGTTATTAAAAATGATGACATAAATTCACTTAAATCTAAGGTTGAAAAAATAATAGAAAAGGAAGATGTAAAATGAATTTAAAAGATTTATATATTAATTATTTTGTAAGCAAAGGACATAAACAAATTCCATCAGCACCAGTTGTTCCTGAAAATGATCCATCAGTACTATTTAATACTGCTGGAATGCAACCATTAATACCTTATTTAATGGGTCAAAAGCATCCATATGGAACAAGACTTTGCGACTATCAAAAATGTATTAGAACAAATGATTTGGAAGCTATAGGTGACAGTTATCATCATACATTTTTTGAAATGCTTGGTAACTGGTCTTTAGGAGATTACTTTAAAGAAGAATCAATCAAAATGAGTTTTGAATTTTTAACTAAAGTATTAAATATTCCTCTAGAAAGACTTGCTGTAACTGTATTTGCTGGAAATGATATCTTACCATTTGATGAAGAATCATTTAACTTATGGAAAAGTTTAGGAATACCAGAAGAAAGAATAGCTAGAACAGTTGAAGATAATTTCTGGATTGCTGGAGAAACTGGACCTTGCGGACCTGATACAGAAATATTCTATTTTAGAAGTAATGATGAAATTCCATCTAAATTTGATACAGAAGATGAAAGATGGGTTGAAATTTGGAACAATGTATTTATGGGTTATGAAAAACATGAAGATGGATCTATTAGTGAACTTCCTAATAAAAATGTTGATACTGGAATGGGATTTGAAAGAACAACAGCTATATTAGAAGGTAAAACTGATAACTATGAATCATCAGCTTGGACTCCTGTTATAAATATTATTGAAGAAGTTTCAAAACTTCCTTACAAAGGAAATGAAAAATCAATGAGAATTATTGCTGA
>CADACC010000009.1 GCA_902786275.1 uncultured Erysipelotrichaceae bacterium
GGTCTAATAATTTGTTCAACAACTTCATTATTAGCTTTTTCAAGTTCATAATCTCCTGGAGTTGCTGATACATAAACTACTTGATTAATTTTATTTTCAAATTCTTCAAATCTAAGCGGTCTATTATCAAGCGCTGATGGTAATCTAAATCCGTAGTCAACAAGGGTTTGCTTACGCATTCTATCACCATTATACATAGCTCTTACTTGTGGAAGAGTTACGTGAGATTCATCAATAAACATTAAAAAGTCTTCTGGGAAGAAATCTAGTAAACAACATGGAGTTTCTCCTTCACCGCGCAATGCTAAATGTCTTGAATAGTTTTCAATACCATTGCAAAATCCTGTTTCTTTTAACATTTCTAGAGCATAGTTAGTTCTTTCTCTTAGTCTTTGTTCTTCAATTAATTTACCATTTTCTTTAAAGTACTCTAATCTATCATCTAATTCTGATTTAATTCTTCTAATTGCTTCTTCTCTAATTGCTTCTTCTAGTTTTTCTGATCCTGTTACGAAGTGTGATGCTGGTGATATAACAACTGTTTTTTTGTTTTCTATTAAAGCACCTGTTAATGGATCAAATAATGATATTTTTTCAATTTCATCATCAAATAGATATATTCTTATTCCATGAGCTTTTTCATTAACAGGAATTATATCAATAGTATCACCTTTTGATCTAAAAGTACCTCTATGAAAATCTAGTTCATTTCTTTCATATGTCATATCTATTAGTTTATTTAATATAACTCTTCTATCAATTACATCACCAACAGATAATACAAGCATATTATTTTCATATTCTTCTTTTTCTCCAATACCATAAATACATGATACTGATGCAACTACAATAACATCATCATAGTTAATAAGTGATGATGTAGCACTATGTCTAAGTTCATCAATTTCATCATTAACTGATGAATCTTTTTCAATATATGTATTAGATGATGGAACGTAAGCTTCAGGTTGATAATAATCATAATATGATACAAAATACTCTACATGATTATTTGGAAATAATTCTTTAAACTCTGCGTATAACTGGCCTGCTAAAGTTTTATTATGTGCAAGAACTAATGTCGGTTTATTTACTTCTTTAATAACATTTGCCATTGTAAAAGTTTTACCTGTTCCAGTTGCACCAAGTAATACTTGATCGCGTTTTCCTTTATTAATGCCTTCAACTAATTTTTTTATTGCTTCAGGTTGATCTCCAGATGGCTTATATTTTGATGAGATATTAAACATAGTGTCACTTCCTATTTATAGTATAAGATTTAATATTTAAAATATAAAATATTTTAACATTTAAAAACCCATAATACAATAATGTATTAATGGGTTTTATTTACCTCTTGTTGATGATTCTGAACCATATGCTGCTTGAACATGAGAAGGCCTAAAGTGTTGAGATAATTCCCAAGGATCTCTTCTCTTTTCATTAATATAATCTCTAACCACATCGTAGTTGTCATCTTTTATTTCTCCAAGGTAATCTAAAAGATTGCCAATACCTGGATAAATCATATTTAAATATCTATTATTTCTATACATATAAAATTTACCAACAAATAAAGCTATATCATTATTTGTAACTGCTTCTTTTTTATATATATTAAAATCATAGTGAATGCTGTATTCAAGGATATCTTTTATATCATTTAAGTCAAGTGACGGTACATCTTCACCTTCAAGATTTTTTTCAGTTCTTAAAACGAAACCCAAATCACTATAGCACTGTCCATAAACTATTCGACAACACTTTTCAAATAAATTTATTATATTACCTTGCTCATAATGTTTACTCTTAAGTTCTAAGAATCTATCAAAAAATATTCCTAAGTTTTGATAATAGCTTTTCTTAATTTCTTGGTCAGGTGCAATTCTATTAGAACTAATAAGCATTCTTCTAATAAAATCATTTTTAAGCACCTCAAGATCTTCTCCTTCCATAAACTTTGTTAAGTCTACATTTAGGAATGAATTTAGATTTAATCTTTTTACTAGCGCTTGAGCTTTAACATAGTTTTCATTTAAATCTTTTTCACCAATAGTTACTGCGTATACACCTATTGGTTTATCTTCTTCTTTTAACTCAATTTTATAACTATCCTTATTTAATTCATTAAATGGAACCATTATACTTTCATCTTCGTTAGTTGCTGATTTAATACTTGTTGGAGAATATATTAAACCGTATGAAAACATATATGCATTATTTTTATTTAGTAAATATACATCATTGTCTTCCTTAATTAAGTATGTACCAGAAAATTCATCGGAAACAACATTTGATAAGTTCTTGAAATATGTTTTTCTAATAATTGACTCTAGTAATTTTTTAATATTTAAATATTGTTCGTAATCTCCGCCCTTATTTTTAAGTTCACGTAAACCTGCCTTAATTGTTTCAAGAGAATATGAAAGGTTATTTGATTCAACAATATGAATTAGTTGTTTAATCTCTTTTTTTATAACTGGAATTCTTTTTATGTTTAAAATTTCTTTAGCAATTTTTAATGTTATATCAAATAGTTCTTCATTTGATGCATTTTCACCATTTAAATAATGAAAATTATTTCTAACTCTAGTAAATGATTTATCATAACCTTCAGATACAAGTTCATCTAAAGAGTCACAATTAATTCCTTCTTCGTCTCGATTTATATTCCTTTCTTCAATTCTAACAGAAATTATAAAATCTCGTTTAATAAGTTCAAAATCTTCTAATGGAACAGTATATATACCCTTTTCAAGTCGGTAGTTGCTAAAAACGGAATTCTTTGTAAATTCCATAATTATATTAGCATCGTTTTGTTTTACTTTAACTATTTCAGCCATAGTAAAAAACACTACCTTTCTATTATTAATAATATCAAGAAAACAATATTCTTATCAAAAAAAAGACGAGTATTTGTTTAATTTTTACAAATACTTGTCTTAAACTAGTTAATACTTTTATTAATTTTTCCCATTCTTATTGTCATATTAGAAAGAGTTGCTTTTACATTTCTTTGAATAGAACTATTTGGAATAGATGATGATCCAAAATATACAGGACTATCGAATGTATGATCAAAGTTAGACATATCAGATAACTTTTTATATTTATCACCATTAATGCTATAGTAAATTATATTATCTTTTTTTAGTACTCTAACATTTTGAACTGATTTATAATTAATACTTACGCTATCAGCTTTTCCTTTACCATCTTTAACGCCTATATAAATATTGTTTCCATTTTTTCTAACAACAATTCCAGGATAATCATATTCTTCAATTTCTAGTTTTGCGTTCATAAAAGTTTGTTGATTGTTTGATGAATCTTGGTTTGTTGGATCATATGCATTAATGTCAAATGATATTTCAAAGTCTTTTTTGTAGTTTTCCTTACTAAATAAATTTATATTAGTATCAATTGATTTTTCATTTGAATATTTTGAACAATTTTCACCAGTTATGTTTCCATTATCACCGTTAAATTCGCATTTACCTTTTAATTTAAATACAATAGGGAAATCTTCATCATAATCATTATTGATTACAGAACCTAACGACAACTCATTATCATATCTAAATGAAATATTATCTATCTTACCTTCAAAATATCTATCAGTATTACCATTATAATAAGTTGCTCCAAATGATATCATAGCATCATTTGCAGGCATTTCAGTCATATCTTTTAAGAAAATAAGATTTTGATTATCAACTGTGTAATATAATCTAATTGATGATCCTTGGTTAATTCTTATTAATTTAAACTCTTTATTAATCAAATCATTTATTGGAAGTGTAAATGATTTTTTTTCTTCAATAGAATTACCTACTTCAAAAACCCATCTATTATTTCTTAGTCTTAGTGTTACACCTGGATTATCAGATGATATGTCACTAGCATTTGGTACTATTGTGAAAATAGTATCTAGGTTATTTTTAGCTCTTTTCAAATCAAATTCTGATATTTTAAATGAAAGCACAAATCCTTTTTCTCTATTTTCTTCAGTAAATGGTTGAATACCTGTATTTAAATAATCCATATTTTGATTATTAGATAAGTCTCCTTCTACAGTTTTATCTTTTCCATTAAAAATATTTGTTCCTTCATAAGTTGTTCCATTGGTTCTATTTTCCCATATAGCATATAAAGTTACTTTTTCTTTATTAGTAATATTTTTTACAGCTTCGTTAGCACCATAGTTTGTTCCTGATGCATCCTTCTTAGTATTCCATCCAACAAACTTATACCCATATCTTATATAAGAATTTACTGGAAGATTATATTCTTTATCACGGTCATATTCAATTGGATCAATTAATCCAGATCCACCATTTGCATCAAATGAAACTGTATATGTTTTTGATTGTTTTTGAAGTTCTTCATCAATATTTATACTGTATGTTAAAGCATTACCATTAACATGAGCATTGTTAAATGAAATATTAATCTCATATTTTTCTTCAGTGTTAGCTTTTATAAATGTTGGTAGCAATACAAATGCAACCGTAACAAGAGCCAAGAATCTTTTTACTTGTTTCTTCGTTATATTTGTAGCAATTAATGCTGAAGACACAACAAATATAATTGCATAGATTTTAATAGTGTCGTATGTTTTAGGATTATTTATAACTATCTTTGCTTGAGAACCATCTTCTTTTACTAGATCAAGAGTTATTTTTACGTTCTCTAAAGATAAAACCTCATCTTCTTCTACTTTTTTATTGTAAGCAAATTTAATAGTTATTTTCTTTTTACCATTTTCTTTTATTTGTTTATCATCATAACTGTATGAAATACTAATATTCTTATTTTTGTTATTATCAGTAATACTTTCTATTGAATACTTAACATCATCGTTATTTTTAAGAGTCACTTCAAAAATAACATAATCATCAATCGAATCAAATGTTATTTCAGAAGATACTTTATTATCCTTAATAACAGACTTAGTAACCTCAACGGCATCAGATTTAGACAATACATTTATATCTTCAATACCTATATTAATATCTTTAGCACTTACATTCATTATGTTGATCAAAAATAGAGTTAGGACAAATAAGGCTAATCCTTTAAAACCTCGCATAACACCACTCCATTTTCATTATAGAATAATATACTTTTAATTTACATATAAAAATGTATATCACTCTGTAAACTTTACAATTTTGTGGTGTAAACAAAAAATCGTAGGATTTAATTCCTACGATTTAGAGCAATAATAATTCTAAGAACTTGAAGTGCGGATGATAATACTCCGGCTAAGTAAGTTGAAGCTGCTGCAACCAGTACGCTTTTTACTCCGCTTGCATCGCTTGTATTTACTAGTCCAAGTTTTCTTAATTGTTCTCCAGCTCTTTTACTAGCATTTATTTCAACTGGTAAAGTTACTAATTGAAATAATAATCCTAGTCCAGTAAATGCTATACCAGCGTATATTAAACCTGCAAATTGAAGTAAACATCCTACAACAATAATTATATATGATAGTGCAGTTCCAATTCTTACTATTGGAAAGATTATAGATCTTAACCTTAGTAAGAAGTAACCTTCTTTATCTTGAATAGCATGTCCACATTCATGTGCTGCTACTGCCATAGCTGCGACTGAATCATCATTAAAATTATCAGTTGATAATCTAACTACTTTTCTTGATGGATCGTAATGGTCTGTTAATGTACCAGGTGTTGATACAATATCCATATCTTTTAGATTATTAGCATCAAGAATTTTTCTTGCTACTTCAAATCCACTTAATTTTTCTCCATTTTGTACTTCACTATATTTTTTATAAGAAATAGTAATAAATGCCTGAGCTATTGCTGGAATAGTTATAATAGCAATAAATAATATAATTTGAATTAACATATTACTTAAGCCTCCTTATATGTAGTACCTTCTCTTGTATCAACAAGAATAATACCTTTTTCTAATAAATCATTTCTAATCTTATCAGCTGTTGCAAAGTCTTTATTTTTCTTTGCTTCGTTTCTTTCATCAATTAGTTTCATGATTTCATCATGATCTTCTCTTTGTGTTTTTTCTTTAACTAAGTTAAGTGATAATACTTTGTCAAAGTCTTTTACTAAATATAATTTTTCAGCATCATTTAAATCACTTTTTAATACTTCAAATAATGTTGTTAGAGAATTTGATGTATTTAGATTATTTTCTAATGATTCTTTGAAATCATTCTTAAATTTATTAACTTTATTTTCATCAATATTAAGGTTATTTGGATTTAATCCATTAACTTTATTAACTAGTTTATCATATAAGTTTTGTGCTTGATCAAGAGCTGCATATGAGAATGTTAATTGTTTCTTATAATGAGTTTGCAAACATAGTAGTCTATAAGCAAGTGGATTATATCCTTTAGATTCTAAAAGAGATACTGTTAAAAACTCTCCACTACTTTTACTCATCTTGCCAGATTCATCATTTAAATGTTCTGGATGGAACCAATACTTACACCATTCATGTCCAATTCTACTTTCAGTTTGGGCAATTTCATTTGTATGATGTGGAAATATATTATCTACACCACCACAATGAATGTCTAAGTATTCTCCTAAGTATTTAAGTGATATTGCAGAACATTCAATATGCCATCCAGGATATCCATATCCCCATGGTGACTCCCACTTAAGTTCTTGATCTTCAAATTTTGATTTAGTAAACCATAGGACGAAGTCATTTTTATTCTTTTTATTTTCATCAACTTCTACATCATCGCGAACAGCTTCTACTAAATCATCTTCATTTTGATTAGTTAACTTATAATAATTGTCTAATTTAGAAGTATCAAAGTATACGTTACCACCAGCAGTATAAGTATAACCTTTATTTTCTAGGTCTGTTATAAACTTAATATATTCATCTATTTGAGTTGTTGCAGGCACAACTATTTCAGGCCACTTAATATTTAATTTATCGCAATCTTCTTTGAATTTATCAGTATAAAACTTAGCTATATCTAAAACAGTTTTATGTTCTCTTTTAGCACCTTTTACCATTTTATCTTCGCCTGTATCAGCATCTGATGTTAAATGTCCAACATCAGTTATGTTCATACATCTAGTTACATTAAAACCAACATAGTTAAGTGATTTTTCAAGAATATCTTCATTAATATATGTTCTTAAATTTCCTATATGAGCAAAATGATATACTGTAGGTCCACAAGTATATAGTTTTACTTTTCCAGGTTCATTAGGAATAAATTCTTCTACTTTTTTTGTTAATGTATTATAAAATTTCATATACATCTCTCCTTAGTAATATATTTTATCATAAAATAAAAAGAAATAACACGATTTGCGTTATTTCTTTATTTGTTTAAAATCTTATTTTATTATCCTTATCTGAATTATATAAATTTTCAAATTTTGTTTGCTTTTTATTTCTAATGATTAATGTTAATCCAACAGCAAATAAGATAATCGAAATAATTTGTGCTACTCTAAATCCGCCTAACATTAATGAATCAGTTCTTAAGTGTTCAATAAAGAATCTTCCAATTGAGTACCACATTAAATATACTCCTGTAATGCTTCCAACTTTTAAGTACTTATTTCTTCTTAAGATTAATAAAACTATAAATCCAATAAAACACCATATTGATTCATAAAGGAATGTTGGATGGTAATATACACCATTAATGTTCATTCCTTTTATAACAAAGTTCGGGATATGTAGAGACTCAAGTTTTGCTAAACTAGTTGCAATTCCATGAGCTTCACTGTTAAAGAAATTTCCCCATCTACCTATTGCTTGAGCAATAATAACAGAAGGTAACGCCATATCTATAATTTTTAATGTATTTGCATTGTTCTTTTTACAGTAAAAGAATAATGTAATTGTTCCTGCTATTAATCCACCATGAATAGCAAGGCCACCTTCCCATATTTTAAAAATACTCAATAAATCATTTTTATATAGACCAAAGTTAAATGCTACATAATATATTCTCGCACCTAGTATTCCAAAAATAAGTGTCCAGAAGGCTAGATTAAATATAAAATCCCAGTTCATTCCAAACTTCTTAGCTTCTTGTTTAAGTAAAAAAATACCAAGTGCCATAGCAACAAGTAGTAAAACTGAATACCATCTAATAGATAAACCAAATATTGTAAACATTATAGGATTCATAATATCACTCTTTCTTGTACTATTATACCAAATTATTCATCTTATAGATAAAAAAAAGAGAATTACTTCTCTTTTTTATAATATTTTCTTTAAAAATTCTCCGGTATAAGAATTCTTAACTTTTGATACCTCTTCAGGAGTTCCAGTAGTAACTATTTCTCCACCACCGTCTCCTCCATCTGGGCCAAGATCAATAATATAGTCTGCAACTTTAATAACATCTAAATTATGTTCAATTACTAAAACTGTATCTCCATTATCAACTATTCTATTTAAAATATTTAATAGTTTCTTTATATCATCAGTATGAAGTCCTGTTGTAGGTTCATCTAATATAAATATTGACTTACCAGTTGGTTTCTTTTGCAATTCTTTTGCAAGCTTTACGCGTCCTGCTTCACCACCTGATAATGTTGTTGCACTTTGTCCTAATCTTATATAGTCAAGTCCAACGTCATACATAGCTTGAAGTTGTGTTTTTATTTTTGGAACATTATCAAAGAATTCAAGTGCTTCACTTACTCTCATATCAAGGACTTCTGCAATATTTTTACCCTTAAATTTAATATCTAATGTTTCTGTATTATATCTATTTCCATGACATACATCACATGGTACATATACATCTGGTAAGAAATGCATTTCAATTTTCTTTATACCGTCTCCCCAACAAGCTTCACATCTTCCACCTTTAACATTAAATGAGAATCTTGATTTAGTATATCCTCTCATTTTTGCTTCCTTAGTTTCAGCAAAAATGTCTCTTATGTCATCAAACACTCCAACATATGTTGCAGGATTACTTCGAGGAGTTCTACCTATTGCATCTTGAGTTATAAGTACAACTTTGTCTAAGTTCTCAATTCCTTCTATCTTTTTATGTTTACCTGGAAGAACACGGTTCTTGTTAATTTTATGAGCTAAACTCTTATATAATATTTCATTAACTAAAGATGACTTACCAGATCCTGATACACCAGTTACACACACAAACTCACCTAAAGGTATATCTACATTAACATTTTTTAAGTTGTGTTCTTGAGCACCTTTAATCTTGATAAATTTACCATTACCTTTTCTTCTAGTTTTAGGTACTTCAATTTTTAATTTACCTGATAGATACTGGCCAGTTATACTATCTTTAACTTTCATAACTTCTTCTGGAGTTCCAGCAGCCATAACACGTCCACCATTATCTCCAGCGCCTGGTCCTATATCAACTAAATAGTCAGCTGCAAGCATAGTATCAGTATCGTGTTCAACAACAACAAGAGTATTACCTAAATCCCTCATTTGTTTAAGAGAGTTTATTAATCTTTCATTATCTTTTTGATGAAGTCCAATAGATGGTTCATCTAATACATATAAAACTCCTGATAGTTTGCTTCCTATTTGAGTTGCAAGTCTAATACGTTGTGACTCTCCACCAGAAAGAGTACCTGCTGATCTAGCTAATGTTAAATAACCTAAACCAACGTTATCTAAGAACTCTAATCTATTTTTAATTTCTTGAATAACAAGATGTGATATTTCTTCTTGTTCTTTGGTTAGTTTTAATTTGTCCATAAATGTTCTAATATTTTTAATGGACATTTCAGTTACATCAATAATATTTTTTCCATTTATGAAAATGGATAATACTTCATCTTTTAATCTTTTTCCATGGCATTTTTCACATTCTGTTTCTACCATGAATCTTTCAAGCCATTCTCTTATCCATGCACTTGATGTTTCCATATATCTTCTTTGAAGATTATTAATAATACCTTCAAAATATTCAGTTGTATATCTTGTGTTTCCATTTTTTGATACATATTTTATAGATAAAGGTTTATCTGACCCATAGAATACATAATCTTTTTCTTTTCTAGTAAGTTTATTAAATGGTTTATCCATATCAATTTTATATTCTTCACACAATGCTAGAAGCTGTGTAGAACCTATATTATTGTCTAGATTAAATGGAACAATTGCGCCTTCATTTATAGATTTTGTTTCATCAGGAACAACTAGTTCTTCAACTATTTGAAGTTTAGAACCTAAGCCTTTACAAGATTCACAAGCTCCATATGGGGCATTAAATGAAAATAGTCTTGGCTCAAGTTCAGCAAGTGAATAATCACATTTTAAACATGCATAATTTTCACTCATGAGAATTTCTTCTCCACCAATTACGTTTATTACTACTTTACCATGTGCTAACTTACAACTTGCTTCAATAGATTCAAATATTCTTGATCTTTCTTCTGCTTTTACTTTTATTCTATCAATTACTACATCAATATTATCTTTAGTATTTTTATCAAGCTTTATTTCTTCAGATAGATCAAACATTTCTTTATTAACTCTTACTCTTGAATAACCAAGTTTTCTTAAATTATCAAATATATCTTTATGAGTTCCTTTTTCTCCATGAACTATTGGTGATAATATTTCTATTTTAGTTCCTTCTTCTAAATCCATTACTTTATTAGTCATTTCTTCTATAGATTGACTTGTAATGGGTTCATGATGATTAGGACAATATGGAACGCCAATACGAGCAAATAATAGTCTTAAATAATCATATATTTCTGTTATTGTACCTACAGTAGATCTTGGGTTTTTATTTGTAGTTTTTTGGTCTATTGAGATACTTGGAGATAAACCTTCTATTGAATCAACATCTGGTTTAGTACTATTACCTAAAAATTGTCTTGCATAAGCACTTAAAGATTCAACGTATCTTCTTTGACCTTCTGCGTATATTGTATCAAAAGCTAAACTACTTTTGCCTGATCCAGATACACCAGTCATTACTATAAGTTTATTTTTAGGTAATTCAAGATCAACATTCTTAAGATTGTTTTCTCTTGCACCTTTAATTATTATTTTATCCATAAATATCACTTCTCTTGCGTTAATATTTTAACACAAAATGAAGGAATTATTAACTTTTTTATCAATTGACAACATATATCGATTGTGTTAGTATATATAACCAATAAATAAGTTTTTATGGGGGTAGCAATATGTACGAAGAAAAACGATTTATAAAAAGAAAAATTAATTGGGTTAGTGTTCTTTTAAAACTATTATTATTATTTCTTGTTGTATTCTTAATTTGGTTTTTAATTTTTGGTAGAAAGAATGATAATAAACCTGCTAAAAAAGGTAAATCAATGGAAGATAATCTTAAGGTATTAAAGAAGGATTCAATCAAGTATTTTGATAAAGATAAATTACCAAAGAATATCGGAGAAGTTAAAAAAGTTACTTTAGAAGAAATGATTAAAGATAAAGCTACTAAAGAAGTAGTTGATAAAAATGGAAATACTTGTTCAAAAACATCTTCATATTCACAAGTAACAAAAGTTGATGAAAATAATTACAGTTTAAAAGTTTATATTAAGTGTAAAAATGAAGCTGATTCAATTATTACTAGTATATCAACTGGAAAGAAAACTAATAAGAATAATAACACTAACACTAATAATAACAAAACTAATAATAACACTAATAACAATAACAAAACTAACACTAACACAAATACAAGCAATAATAATTCAACAAAGAAAACTACTACTACAAATAAAACTACAAACAAAACTACAAAAGAAACTAGTACTGTAAAAATTAGTGGTAATACTAATACAAACAATAATACTAATACAACAGTTGCAACTAATAATAATACTAACACTAATACAAATTCTAACAGTAATACAAATACAACTCAAACAACAGAATTTGTTCCAACACAACAAAATCTACTTTATACAGAATATGAGTTAGTAAAATATGGTGAATGGACAACTACTAAACCTGAAACTGGTAAATTTAAAACACAAATTTTAAAAGTTGTAGTTAATAAGTACTGTTATGGAAATGATAATTATAATTGTCATACTATTCCAAAAATGGATAAATACAAAGATGATATAGATTTCTTACTAGCTCAAGGTTATAGAGAAATATATGATCATACAAACCAAACTTATGTATATTTACCATATGAAACAATCTGGTCTAAAACTAAGGACGTAGATGGTTATACATATACTGGTAGATATAGAGACGTACATAAAATGAACTAAGAAGATATTTAAAATATCTTCTTTTTTTATGCATAAAAAAAGAAGTAACTATTAGTTACTTCTTAATTCTGCATTTAAGCTTTCACAAACTTTATTAATAATATTATTAAATACTTCCATAACTTCTTCATCAGAAAGCGTTCTAGTATCATATCAATACTATCAAGAAGTCTTCCACCAGCTTTTTTAATAGATTCTTCTAACATCTTATTAGTTACATCATTATCAACAATGAAAGCAACATCTTTTTTAATTGATGGGTATTTAGAAGCTTCTTTAAACTTAAGTGGTTTAACAGTATAGTTATATAACTTAGTCATAGAAAGTTCACATACATAAATATCATCTTTATAAAGTGTTGGATTTATTTTACCTATAATACCAACTGGTTGTCTATCAATTAAGATTGATGCAGATACTCCAGGATGAAGTTCCTAAATACTTAAGTAAATTTTCAACAATACCTTTAAGTAAATAGAAATCTGTTTTAACGTTAACACTATTTACGGCATTACTTAGATAGTTTCCTGAAATAAGCATTGCTACTTTATGATCTTCTTTATATTCTTTATCATATGTTTTAGCTATTTCATAAATATTAATATTATCTACTTTTCTAGATTTGTTGTATGTATAAGTTTGAAGTAAAGATGGAAGAATAGATAATCTTAAATATCCTTTATCTGATGACATTGGATTTGGAAGTGCTAATACTTCCTTATTATCATTGTTGAACATATTAGCTGTTTTTTCATCATTTAAAGTATATGTTCTAACTTCAGTTAAACCTAAAGTTCTTAATCTTTTAGAAATTGATTTTCTTAAAGCTACGTCACCAACATATACTCCACGTTTAGTTCCAACTTCTGGAAGAGTATCTTCAAGATTATTGTATCCATATAATCTACCAATTTCCTCAGCTAAATCAGCTTTATTTGGTTCAACATCTAATCTTCTTCTTGGAATAACAATTTTGAATGTATCCCCATTTAGTTCATATTTGAAATCTAGTTTATCTAATTGTGCTTCAATATCTTCATTAGTCATACTCATACCAAGAACACCATTTAGTTCTATAGCAGTCACACTAATTTCTTTTTCTGTTTTATCAACTTTATCATGAAGAAGTTCTCCTGATAATACTTCACCAGATGCATATTCTTCAAGTAGTGATAGACATCTATCCATTGCAGCTATAGTATATTCATAATTTAAACCTTTACCATATCTTTTAGATGCTTCTGATTTTAGATTTAATCTTGATGCAGTTTTAGTAATTGAGAAAGCATCAAAGATAGCTGCTTCAATAAAGATGTTTTTAGTGTTTTCATCAACTTCAGTATTAAGTCCACCCATAACACCAGCAATACATGTTGGAGTAGTTCCATCAGTAATTACGATATCATTAGACGTTAAATCTCTTTCTTCATTATCTAAAGTAATAATCTTTTCACCATCTTTAGCATCTCTTACTAGTACTTTTTTACCAAGTTTATCAGCATCGAAGAAATGAGTTGGTTGTCCATATTCAAGCATTACGAAGTTAGAAATATCAACAACGTTATTAATAGGTCTCATACCTGCAGCTGTAATTCTTTTCTTAATCCATTCTGGAGATTCTCCTATTTTTACATTTCTAACCATTCTACCCAAATAATATGGACATTTTTCAGTTTCAACTTCAAGTGATACATAGTTTTCTACTTTATCACTTGTTTCATTATATTTAGATTCAGGATACTTAACTTTTTTACCAAGTACAGTTCCTATTTCATGAGCAAAACCAATATGATAATAACAATCATTATTTCTGTGTTTGTGAACATCTAAGTCATATAAAGTATCATCACAACCAAGATATTCCATTGCATCCATTCCAACAGGTGCATCAGATGGTAATTCTTCAATACCTTTAGCATATGTTTCTTCAGTCTTTTCTTCTAAACCTAGTTCGAATAATGCGCAAATCATACCATTAGATTCTTCACCACGAATTTTACCAGCTTTGATTTCAAAGTCACCAGGTAAAATAGCACCAGGTAAAGCAACGATAACTTTAATACCTTTTCTTACATTAGGTGCTCCGCATACTATTTGAGTAGTTTCTTTTCCAGTATTAACCTTACATACATGTAAGTGGTCTGAATCCGGATGGTCTATACAATCAACTACTTCACCAACAACTAAATTATCAATATGATTAGATATTACTGCTTCAACATTAATACCTGCTTTAGTTACTTTAGTAGCTAGTTCTTTTAAATCTTCACCTTCAAGATCAATGTAATCTTTAACCCAATTAAGTGATATCATATTAATTTTCCTCCTTTCTATCGAAAGAGCTTGTTTCTCTTAAATCAACATTATAGAAAGTTCTAATATCACTGATACCATATTTAAGCATTGCACATCTTTCCGCTCCAAAACCAAATGCGAATCCACTCCATTTTTCTGGGTCATATCCACATCCTTTTAAAACATCATAATGTACTACACCAGCCCCACCAATTGTGATCCATCCAGAGTTTTTACAAATATTACATCCTTTACCCTTACAGTTAAAACATGAAATATCCATTTCAACAGATGGTTCAGTAAATTGATAATATGATGGCCTAAATCTAGTTACTGTATCTTCACCGAACAATTTCTTACAAATTACTGTAACTGTTCCTTTTAAGTCTGATAACTTAATATCTTTATCAACAATTAAACCTTCAATTTGAGTAAATTGATGAGAATGAGTTGCATCATCATCATCTCTTCTATATGCTTTACCAGGGCATATAATTCTAACAGGTTCTTTGCCTTCTTTACTAGTCATAACTCTAGCTTGAACTGGGGATGTATGACTTCTAAGTAATAGTTCATCACCTTTAACATAGAATGTGTCTTGAGCATCTCTTGCAGGATGTCCTTTAGGTAGTCCTAATAATTCGAAGTTATATCTGTCTTCTTCTAGTTCTGGTCCATCCACAACATCATATCCCATAGACATAAATACTTCTTCAAAGTCTTCAATAACCTTTTCTAATATGCTTGGTGCTCCATTTACTATTTCAGTACCAGGTAAAGTAATATCAATTGCTTCTTTAGATAATTTTTCATTTAAGATAGCATTATTAATTTCTTCTTCTTTACCTAATATTTTACTTGTTGCGTAGTTCTTAATTTCATTTGAAAGCATTCCAGCTTCTTTTCTTTCTTCTGGAGATAAGTCTTTCATATTTTTAGTTAGTTCTGTAATACATCCATTTTTACCAATGTATTTAGCTTTTATATCAACTATATCTTGAGTAGTCTTAATTGTTTCTAAGTCTTTATCAAGTTCTAGTTTGATTGCTCCTATTTTCTCTTTCATTTATAATCAATTCCTTTCTTATTTTTTATAACAAAAAAAATCATAAACATAAGGGCGAATAATTAAATCCGTGGTACCACCTTAATTCATGATTTCATGCACTTTATGTATTTATTAACGGTAATAAACCGATTTATTACTCCCATATATGAAATTCATTATATAAGTTATTTAGAATACTTTCAGCTTAGATATTCCTCTCTGGTAAATACTTTTATATAACTACTTAGTATATGATCTTAATAATAAATTTTTCTATTAATAATTATCTGCTTTCATTTCCATATATGATTGTGGATGATTACAGATTGGACATACAGCTGGAGCTTCTTTTCCATAATATACATGTCCACAGTTGCGACATATCCAAACAACTTCTTCGTCTTTTTTAAAGACTAAGTTGTTATCAATATTATCAACTAATTTTAAGAATCTTTCTTCATGATGTTTTTCTATTTCACCAACACCTCTAAATAAACGAGCTATTTCAGTGAAACCTTCTTCTTCAGCTACTTTAGCAAACTCTTCGTACATTTCTGTCCATTCATAGTTTTCACCATTAGCAGCATCCTTTAAATTATCTATTGTAGAAGGAACAGATCCATCATGTAGTTGTTTAAACCACATTTTAGCATGTTCTTTTTCATTATTTGCAGTTTCTTCAAATATAGCTGCTATTTGTTCATATCCTTCTTTTTTTGCTTTAGAAGCATAATAAGTATATTTATTTCTTGCTTGAGATTCACCTGCAAATGCAGCCATTAAATTAGCTTCAGTTCTACTTCCTTTTAATTCCATGTTAATATCTCCTTTTTTCTTTAATTATTATAATATAATCGTTTTTAAAAGTAAATAAAAAGCAAACCTAATGGTTTGCTTATAGTTGTTCTTTAAATAGCTTTGTTAATTTAAGTAAAAGATCAGAATCTATTACCTTTTCAACATAATATCCTTCATCATCTTTTAACTCTTCTATTATAACAACTTTTGATGAATCTATTTCGTTATCTTTTATGATACCCATAGTTAAGTAAAAATCTCTTTCTTCATCATTTAGATGGTTAATAACTACATATTTTTCATCATTATTTAATTTAATAATTGTATCTAGTTCTATTTTCATGTTAGTTTTCCTCCATATCTGACATAGCTGTTTTTATATCAACATAATCATCATCTTGGAAATCATTAATCATGAAATTTTTTTCTTCTTCTTTTTCACTTACATCTTCTGTGATAGGAATAATTTCAACAACTCTTAATTTTTCTTTCTTTTCTTCTTTAACTATAGATTCATCAATTGGCTTAATTTCAATTAATTCTTCTTTAGTTTCTTCTAAAACAGGTTTATCTTCCTCTTTAACATCTTCTATTTTATCTATTTTTGCTTCTTTTTCTTCTTCTACTTTCTTAGATTTGCGAGACATTCTTGTTTTTTTATCAACAAATTCTAGTGAAGAATAAAGCATTTCAAATTCGTCTAAAATAGCTGATAGAGATTTATTATATTGCTCTCTATTTTTAAGTTCAACAATCTTATTATTAATCTTTTCTAAAGTTAATTTATCTTTCTCTTCTTCTAAGATATCTTTAGATGTTGTACTAAGTGAAAGTTTTTTACTTAGTTCATCATATTCTTCATCTTTAGATTTAACTTCTTGTTCATATAAACCAATAAGTTCACCAATATCTTTAAGTTCACCAATATTTAAAACCATGTCTTGACGATATCTCTCAGCTATGACATAGATGTTTCCTTTTTCTTCAATTAACTTATTATATGCAGCTTGAACTACTGTTCTTGGTATTTCATTATCGCTAAAGTCATAGTTTTCATATTCAACTAAACTATCATCTATTGCTTCAAGTTGAGATTCAGCACGATAAATCTTAGCACTTAATAAATCATTTTCACTACTTAAAAGTTTCTTTCTATTTTCAAGATCTTTTATTCTTTCTTTAGTCTTTTTAATATAATCTTCAAGATAAGTGATTCTTTCTTCTATAAATTCAGCATCAAGTGTTTGATATACTTTTTGTGAGATTTCTTTGTCATATGATGTAAGTTCATCACTTAGTTTTTGCATTTCAACACTAATTTGGTCATTTTCAAGATCCATATAAGGTATTTCTCTTACTTTTTCAACTAAATGATTAAATTCGGATTCTACTTCCTCTTTTCTTTCATTAGCAATATGCTCTTTAATTGCTGATGCAATATAAACAGGATCTTCAAGAATTTCACTTTTATGCCAGAATAGATCATCTAGATAATTCTTAATATCTAAATACATTTGCTCATCTTCTTCCTTAGCATCTGTATCAACATAAGATTTAATATTAGATAAACTATTTTCTATTTCAATTAATCTTTCATTTTCTTTAGATATTTTGTCAGCCATTTCATTTGAAGACTGTGCAAGATATTCAACTTTCTTTTGAATTTTTTCATATCTATTTTCAAGATCTTCTTTTGCTTGGTTTAATCTGTTAATACGTGAGTTTTCAATTGCAACCATTTCTGAATAAGCATCAGATTTATCATCAATTTCATTAATTACAGAGTTATATGTATTAGCATTGCTTATTTCTTCTGTAATATTTTCAAGTTCTATATGAAGACGATTTTCTTCTTCCATTACATCTTCTAGTTCTCTATCAATATCATTTTTAATCTTAGTTAACTTTTGAATTTTTTTAGTTAAACTAATTTTAATATTTCTATCGACTATTTCATTAGATGCATCAAAATATTTATCGTCACTCATTTCATCTTCGAGTCTTCTTAATTCTTCTTGAGTTTCTTCAATTTTTATGTCTGTATCATCTAAATCTGCTTTAAGTTCATCTATATTAGAATTTGATCCAGACATTTTAACTAGTAAATCTATTAATTCAAAAATATTTGATTGCATGTTAACACACCCTTTTACTCTATTAACATACTAACATATAAGGACTTTTATTTCAATAAAAAAGAGAGGAAAATATAGCCTCTCTTATACTATTTATTACCTTTTATTAACAATTCCTTTTTCCACCATTACTGTAATTAAAGTGCTAATATCAATAATCTTATCAAGATTCTCACATTCGCCACATTTTTGTATAAAATCTCCTTTAAAAGCTTCCATCTCTTCACTATTAAAGCGAAAAATTTTATTCTCTTCATTTGATGCAAACCTACGAAAATTATGTGAACTTTCATCTAAGCTATCAGTATGCGCTTGTAATCTTATCGTATCATCACTTTTGTTATATAAAGCACTTTTAATATCTTCACCTTGAGATATTTTTCTTCTAATCATTAAACCAATAATTTTTTCTGATTCCAAGACAAAATACTCTGCGTTATTTGTTGCTTTATAATAATAGTTACCTGAATAATATTCATTTGAATTTGGTTCTTTTCCAGCTATTATAAAATCTCCCCTTAAATAATCTTTTATAAATTTTTGTTCTTCATCATTGCATGAATACCATAGAGTCATTGTGTTGATTTGGTTCGGTATTTTTGCAACCTTAAACCCTAATTCATCTTGCTTAATTTCTATAAATTTCATATATCATTCTCCATATCCATTTGCTTTACTATATTAAATTGTGCTTCGACTGAAAAATTAGTTAATCCGAATGAACCTTCAAACATCAACCAGTAGGTTCCAGGTTCATCAATATATTTAGTTATATTATGGATCATTTTACCTTTGTATAAAATCTTTGATTCGTCTCCGATTTTTTCTAATGTTACATATTTTAATTTATATTTCATCTCTTTTGTTTTATCTTTATGACTTCTACATCTAACTCTTCTTCGTTGATAATAACACTCATACGTATTAAAATCCATATAATAATTATCTCCAAAAAATAATTCTTCTTCATCTAAATCTTCATCAAACATATCATCATTAGAACTTTTAACATATATAAATAAAGGAATTATTGGAAATTTTATATTATATAGTGAATACGAGGCTAGTACTTTATCATTTATTTTTATTTCATAAAACCTATTAACACTTGATGGGTAACCAAATGGATTATTTATTACTAAAGGCCCTGCAATTCCACGTATAATAAGTATGATTGCAACTACAAAAATAATCTTCAAGATTTTGATTATTTTTTGTTCTCTTAACTCATGAGATGTAATCATAGAATCATATGATACCTTATCATAATCTTCTTTATATTTAATTTCTCTTTTTTCCATATACATACTCCTTAATACGTTTTTATTGGAGCTTTTTAAATAAATGCTTTATTCACACATCTATCATTAAAATTATATCATAAAGAGAAAATATACAAAACGTTCATTGTAAATTAATATTAAAAAAAGATATTAAGGAAACTAATATCTTTTTTATTATATTATTTTACTAATTCTAATTTAACTTCTAAAGCATCGTCACCAACACGTTCATTAAGTTTAATAATACGTGTATATCCGCCTTCTCTTGTTGCGTAACGTTTTGCTAAATCGTCAAATACTTTTTTAACAACTTCATTATCATTGTGAACAAAAGCAAGTGCTTTTCTTCTAGATACTAAAGTTCCTCTTTTTCCGTAAGTAATCATCTTATCAACGAATTTTCTAACTTCTTTAGCTCTTGCTTCAGTAGTTACAACAGATTCATTTAAGATAACTGTTTTTGTAAGTCCAGCTAGGATACTTCTTCTTTTTCTTGATTCTCTTCCTAATTTTCTATATAACATAAATTATTCTCCTTACTAATCACGGAACTTAAGATCCATCTCATGAACTTTATCAATAACTTCTTTAAGTGATTTTTTACCTAAGTTTCTTATCTTAGTAACTTCTACTTCACGTTTATTAATTAAATCTTGAACTGTATGAATGCCAGCTCTTTTTAGACAGTTATAAGCTCTTACTGAGAATTCTATTTCTTCAATAGGTGTTTCTAAAGTCTTAGTGATATTATCTACTTGTTTTTCTTGCATTAAGCCAGATACATTACTAATAGCATTTAAATCCGCAATAATATTGAAATGTTCAATTAAAATTTTTGCAGAAAGTGCCATAGCTTCTTCTGGAGTAATACTTCCATTTGTATAAACATGCATTGTTAATTTATCAAAATTTTCATTTTGACCAACACGAGTTTTTTCGTCTTCAACCTTAACTAATTCGATTGGTGAATATGATGAATCAATAGCTATAACTTCAGGTTTTCCTTCGCAGAATAATTTCTTATTTTCTTTTGCTTCAACATAACCTTTACCGTTATTTACTGTCATTTCCATATCAATTTTTCCACCCTTAACAAGTGTACAAATTACATGATCTGGATTAATGATTTCAACTTCAGCATCTTTTTCAATATCTCCAGCAGTTACAACGCCTTCTTTATCAGCAGATAAACGAATTGTTTTTACTTCTTGAGAATGATTTTTTAAAACTACGCCTTTTAAATTTAAAACGATAGTTGTAACGTCTTCAACAACGCCTTCGATTTTTTGGAATTCATGTAAAACTCCATCAATTTTTACAGTAGTAATAGCGCTACCTGGTAAGCTTGATAACATTACTCTTCTTAGAGCATTTCCAATAGTAATTCCAAATCCTCTTTCAAGAGGTTCTAATTCAAACTTTCCGTAGTGATTGCTTTCTACATATTCAGCTATTTTATATTCTGGTTTTTCAAAACTTATCATATTTCCTTAACCCTTCCTTTATCCAAATTAATTTCTAGGTCTCTTTGGTGGACGACAACCATTATGAGGTACTGGTGTTTGATCAACAATACTTGTGATTTCTAATCCAGCAGTTTGAAGAGAACGAATTGCGTTTTCACGTCCAGAACCAAGTCCTTTAACAAAAACATCAACTTTTACTACGCCTTGTTCCATAGCAGCTCTTGCAGCAGCTTCAGCAGCTACACCAGCAGCAAATGGAGTTTTCTTTTTACTACCTTTATATCCGATAGTACCAGCAGAAGCCCAAGAAATTACGCTTCCGTCTTTTTCACAAATAGATACGATAGTATTATTATAAGTTGAATGGATATGAGCTTCAGCTTCAGGTATATTCTTTTTGATTTTTCTTTTTCTTCTATTATATGCCATAATTATCCTCCTACTTTCCTACCTTTTTCTTATTTGCTACTACTTTACCTTTACCTTTACGAGTCTTAGCATTTCTACTAGTTCTTTGACCTCTAACAGGTAATCCTTTTTTATGTCTAGTACCTTGGTAGCAATTAATTTCCATTTTATTTTTAATGTTCATTTGAACTTCACGACGTAAATCACCTTCAACCATATGGTTATCTAATTCTTTACGTAATTTATTAACTTCATCATCAGTTAAATCTTTTACCTTTTTAGATGGGTCTACTTTTGCTGCTTCACAAATTTGAAGTGCTAAAGGGCGACCAACACCATAAATAACAGTTAAACCAATTTTAATTTGTTTATTTGCAGGTAAATCAATATTTTTAATACGTGCCATTTAACTTATTTCCTCCTATTAACCTTGAGTTTGTTTATGTTTTTTGTTTTCACAAATAACCATAACTTTACCTTTTCTTCTTATGATTTTACATTTCTTACATATCTTTTTTACAGATGGTCTTACTTTCATAAAACTAATTTCTCCTATCTTTTATTCCATGTAATGCGCCCACGTGTTAAGTCATAAGGGGATAATTCGATAGTTACTGTATCACCTGGTAAGATACGAATTGAATTAACGCGCATTTTACCAGAAACGTAGGCTTTAACAGTATGTTTATTTGGAAGTTCTACGATAAATTCTCCTCCGTGTAATACTTCAAGAACTTTACCTTCTACTTCTATTTTATCTTCTTTTTTTTGGGAATTATTATTTTTCGCCATTCTTTTCCTTATCTCCTGTTAAAATTTCATATCCATCATCGGTTACAACAACAGTGTGTTCGAAGTGAGCTGATGGATAGCCATCTTCGGTAACTATTGTCCAGCCATCATCTAAAATTCCAATTTCTTTAGAACCAAGATTAAGCATAGGTTCAACAGCTATAACCATTCCTTTTTTTAGTGTTATCCCAGTTCCTGCTTTTCCATAGTTTGGAACATCTGGATCTTCATGAATATCAGTTCCAAGACCATGACCAACAAGTTCTTCAACAACACTTAAGCCATGTTCATGAGCAAAAGTCTCAATTGCATGCCCTATGTCACCTATTTTAGCACCAGCTTTGATTTTACTCAAGCCCACATATAATGCTTCTTCAGTATATTTTACTAAATCTTTGACATCATCTGGTGCATCACCAACAATGTAAGTATTAGCACTATCGCTTTGATAACCATTATATTCAGTGCAAAAATCGAAAGAAACAACATCACCATTTTGTATTTTATAGTTTCCAGGTATACCATGAACTACTTCATCGTTAACTGAAATACAAATACTCTTTGGATAACCTTCATAACCTAAACAACTAGGTTTACCACCATGACTTCTAATAAATTTATCTGCGATATTATTAAGTTCATTAGTAGTTATACCAGGTTTTAAATGTTTCTTTAGTTCCTCATGAGTTAAATAATTAATATATCCAGCTTGTTTCATGATTTCAATTTCACGATCACTTTTAATACTAATCATTTATTTCACCCCGGTAACATAAGTTTCTATATTCTTAAAAATATCTTCAGCATTCTTAGATGCATCAACATTAATAAGTTTATTTAAATCATTATAATAATTAAGTATTGGTTCAACGTTATTTATATATGTATCAAATCTATCTTTAAATGTTTCTTCAGTATCATCTGATCTTTTCTCAAGATTAGATGAACATGAATCACATATTCCTGATACCTTTGGCATTAAACTTTCAACTAAATCATTAAATGATTTACCACAGTTTGGACATATTAAACGTCCAAGTACTCTTTTTTTTGCTTCTTCATAATCTAAATTCATGTAGATAACTTGATAGTTATCAACATTTAAATCATTGAAGCATTTTGTAAGCATTTCTGCTTGGTTAGGTGTTCTTGGAAAACCGTCAATGATAAATGCTTTATTTTCTTCTAAAACAGATGTTAATTTGTTTTTAAGAAGAGTTAAAACGATATTATCATCAACAAGTTTTCCTGAACTTATAATTTCATTAATTTGTATTCCTAAATCGCTATTTTTAGCAACTTCTTCACGTAGTAAGTCTCCTGTAGATATATGACTATAACCATATTTTTCAACTAAAAATTTACTTTGTGTTCCCTTACCTGCAGCAGGTGGGGCAATGAATACAAAATTTCTCATAATTACTTTAACCTTTTTCTTCTTTCTGAATAGCTTCTTGAAATTAAGCTACTTTCAATTTGTTTATATGTTTCAATTGCTACTCCAACAACGATTAAGATACCTGTTCCACCAACAGTTACTGATGAAGGTAACTTAGTGAAGTTTGAAACAATTACTGGAAGTCCAGCAAGAACAACTAAGAATAAACTACCTACTAAAGTAAGTTTTCCTAAGCTGTTACTAATATAATCGGAAGTATCTTTTCCAGGTCTTACACCAGGAATATAACCTCCTCTTTCATTTAAATCTTTACTCATTTCTTCTGGATTCATACTTAAGAAAGTATAGAAGTATCCAAAGAAAATGATTAATACTATATAAAGTGCAAATCCAACAGGTGTTGTATACACAATATATTTTTTAACAAATTCGATTGCAGCTTTTTTACCAGTTAATTGAACAACTGTTGCAGGTATTGTTGTTAATATTGATGCAAAGATTACAGGCATAACACCAGCAGAGTTAATTTTAATTGGTAAAAAGCTTTGTTTAGCACCATATGCACTTGCTGTTCTATTTGCATACTGTATAGGTATTCTTCTTTCAGCAAGTGTAATCCAAATAATTCCAATAATAATTACTAAATATAATAGAACAAATAAACCAAATAATACAGATCCAACACCTGTTGTGTAGCTTCCGCTTGTAACAAGTGATTGGAAAGCTGATTTGAAGATATTTGGCATACTTTGAACAATACCTGCCATAATTAGTAGTGATTGTCCATTACCAATACCTTTTTGAGTTATTTGATCACCAATCCAAAGTAGGAATGCTGTACCAGCAGTCATAACTAAAGCTGTTTTTAGCATTGCAACACTTGATGCACCTTTCATGTAGAACACGATAATTGCATAAGCTTGGATAAATGCAAATATAATTCCTAAATATCTAGTTATTTTATTAATCTTTTGTCTTCCAGTATATCCTTGCTCTTTTAACTCCTTAAAATATGGAAGAATATCCATTTGAAGAAGTTGAGTAATGATTTGAGCTGTAATGTATGGGGATACACCTAAAGCAAATATTGAAAATGTTCTAAGACCTCCACCACTCATTAAGTTAAAGATTTCTAAAAATCCTAAATCAGAATATATTTCTTTAGCCCATGGAATTGTTATTGTAGTACCTAAACAAAATATACCAAGGCAAGCAAGCGTAAAAACTATACGCTTTCTTAAATCCTTATTACTTTTATTAAATATTTGCGAAATTACGCGAAACATTTTAGATCACCTCAGCTTTACCGCCAGCATCTTCAATTTTAGTTACAGCTTTACTTGAGAATCTGTTAGCTTTAACAGTAACTTTCTTTTCAAGTGTTCCATTTCCTAAAACTTTAACACCGCTTAATTGCTTTTTGATGATTCCTCTTTCTTTTAATACTTCAGGAGATACTGTTTCTCCGTCATTAAAGTATTTATTAATTACATCTAAATTAATAGTTGCATATTTTACTTCAAAACGAGCATTGTTAAATCCACGTTTTGGAATTCTTCTATAAAGTGGTGATTGTCCACCTTGGAACCAAGCTGAAATACCTGAACCACTTCTAGCATGTTGACCTTTTTGACCACGAGTAGATGTCTTACCCATTCCTGATCCAGGTCCACGTCCAACTCTTTTAGTTGCTTTAGTTTCTTTACTCTTAGGTAGATTTTCTAACTTCATCATAATTATAATTCCTCAACTTTCTTACCACGTAATGCAGCAATCTTAGCAGGAGTTCTTTGCATTTTTAATGCTTCTAAAGTAGCTTTAGCAACATTAACTTTTGTGTTAGAACCTAAAGATTTTGAAACGATATCTTTAATACCAGCTAGTTCGATAACTGCACGAGCAGCACCACCAGCAATGATTCCATTACCTTCTTTAGCAGGTTTAATTAATACAACAGCACGACCAACTTTAGCAGTTGCTTCATGACAAATTGTTCTATTATCAATTAAAGATACTTTGCAAACATTTTTATTTGCTGTTTGGATAGCTTTTTTAATTGCTTCTGGAACTTCGTTAGCTTTTCCAGTACCAATACCAACTAAGCCTTTTCTGTTACCTACTACAACAGTAGCTGAAAAACGGAAATGTCTACCACCTTTTGTAACTTTTGTAACACGGCCAATGTTTATAACTTGTTCTTCAAGTAAATTCTTTTTAACTTCGTTATTTTGTCTCATAAAAGCCTCCTAGAATTCTAGTCCGTTTTCTCTAGCAGCTTCAGCAAGTGCAGCTACACGTCCATGATATAAATATCCACCACGGTCGAAAACAACTTTCTTAATTTTTGCTTTTTTACATTTTTCAGCAATGTCTTTACCTACAGCTTTAGCGCCTTCAACATTACCGCCGTTTTTAATTTTTAGTTCAACTGAAGATGAGCTAACTAGGGTAGTTCCAGTTACATCATCGATTACTTGAACAAAAATTTGACTATTAGATCTAAATACATTTAATCTAGGACATTCTTTAGTTCCTGATAATTTTTCACGAACTCTAGTATGTCTTCTCTTACGAGTATCATTTTTTGATTCTTTTCTTATCATACTTTACTGTCTCCTTTACCCTAATTAAGCTGCCTTTTTACCTTCTTTACGGTGAACGATTTCGTCTTTATATCTGATACCTTTACCTTTATATGGTTCTGGTTGTCTTATTTTACGAACGTTAGCCGCAAATTCAGCAACTTTTTGTTTATCTACACCTGAAATTGTTATTTCAGTTGCACTAACTAATTCTACCTTTAAATCAGCTGGAACTTCAACGATTACTGGGTGAGAATATCCTGCGTTAAGAGTAATTTTATTACCACTAACTGCAAATCTATATCCAACACCTACAGCTTCAAGTCCTTTAGAAAAACCTTTATCAAGTCCTTCGATCATTCCTTGAATATTTGAATTTGTAGTTCCTTGCATTATATTAGCTTCTTTAGAAGGATTCTTTTGAATAGTTTCAACGATTCCTTCAGAAACTTTAACTTCAATTAAATTACTTACAGTTGTTTTAAGTTCACCTTTAGAACTTTTAACTGTAACTTCGTTACCATTAACTTCAACAGTAACACCAGCTGGGATTGTAAGCTTTCTATTTCCTATTCTACTCATAGATTATTCCTTACCAAATATAGGCAAGTACTTCGCCTCCTAATCCAGCTTCTCTAGCTTCTTTATCAGTCATTAAACCTTTAGAAGTTGAGATTATAGCAATTCCAAGTCCGTTAAGAACACGAGGAATTTCATCACATTTTGCATAAACACGTAATCCAGATTTAGAGATTCTCTTAAGTCCAACGATTACTCTTTCTTTCTTATCACCATATTTTAGGTTTAAAGTTAATTTATCACCATTAGATGCTTTTTCATATTTGAAATCTTCAATGAAACCTTCTCTTTTAAGAATTTCAGCAATTCCTAAAGTCATTTTTGAACCTAATACTTCAACAGTATCATATTTCATTTGGTTAGCATTTCTGATACGAGTAAGCATGTCAGCAATTTTATCTTGTACAAACATATTACTTTTCCTCCTTTCCTACCAACTTGATTTCTTTACACCAGGAATTTGTCCTTTATTTGCTAGTTCTCTAAAACAAATACGACAAAGACCAAATTTACGAAGCACACCATGAGGTCTACCACATCTAGTACAACGAGTGTAAGCACGTGATTTAAACTTAGGTGTTCTTTGTTGTTTTACAATCATACTTTTCTTAGCCATAAGTTAATAACCTCCTTAATTTCTATAAGGCATACCGAATGCCTTTAATAATGCTTCTGCTTCTTTGTTTGTTTTAGCAGTAGTAACAAATATAATGTCCATTCCTCTTACTTTAACAACATTATCATATTCAATTTCTGGGAAAATTAATTGTTCTTTAATACCAAGAGTGTAATTTCCTTTACCATCAAAAGCAGTTTTTGATACGCCATGGAAGTCACGAACACGTGGAAGAGCAACTTTAATAAGTTTTTCCATGAAATTGTACATATTTTCACCTCTAAGTGTAACTTTAACACCTACAGGTTGTCCTTCTCTTAATTTAAATCCTGCAATAGATTTTTTAGCTTTAGTAACAACAGGTTTTTGACCAGCGATTGCTTCTAAATCTTTTACTGCAGCTTCGATGAATTTATCATCTTTAGAACCTTCACCAACACCCATATTGATTACGATTTTCTCTAATTTTGGAATTTCCATTTTAGATGTATAACCGAATTCATCATGAAGGGCTTTAGTAATTTCCTTATTATATAAATCTTTAAAATTACTCATATATATTCACCTACTTACTTTCCTTTTTAGTAGATTTTTTTGCTGCTGCTTTTTTAGCAGGAGCTTTCTTTTCAGCAGTTTTCTTTTCTGCTTTTTCTTTAGTAGCTTTTGTATCAATAACTTTTACATTAGAAACATGAATTGGTGCTTCAATTGAGAAGATACCACCTTTATCGTTAGTATTATTTGGTTTTGAGTGTTTTTTAACAATATTTAATCCTTCAACAACAACTTGATCTTTTTTCTTTAAAGTACGAATTATTTTGCCTTCTTTACCTTTATCTTTTCCAGCAATAATTCTTACGTTGTCTCCAACTCTAACTTTCATAAAATTAAGACCTCCTATATAACTTCGCTAGCTAGTGAAACGATTTTCATGTAATCTTTTTCACGTAACTCACGAGCAACTGGACCTAAAACACGAGTTCCAATTGGTGTTTTATCATCTCTGATAATTACACATGCGTTGTCATCAAATTTAATATATGAACCGTCACTACGACGAACACCTTCAACACTTCTAACGATTACAGCTTTTACGACTTTACCTTTTTTCATGTTACTGTTTGGGATAGCTTTTTTAACAGTTCCAACAACAACATCACCGATGTTAGCAGATTTAACTTTAGAACCACCCATAACACGGATAACTAGAAGTTCTCTTGCTCCAGTGTTATCAGCAACTTTTAATCTAGATTCTTGCATTACCATAACGCATATCCTCCTTATAGAATAACAGCTTCAATTAGAACATCAACTAATTCGAACTTTTTAGTTTTAGAAAGTGGTCTAGTTGCTCTAATTCTTACTGTATCTCCAACTTTTGCTTTATTATTTTCGTCGTGAGCTGCATATTTTTTAGAGTATTTAACTCTTTTTCCATATAATGGATCTTTTTTGTAAGTTTCTACTAGAACAGTAATAGTTTTGTTATTAGCAGCACTAACTACTCTACCAGTAAATTCTTGACGACTATTAGTTTTCTCCATTTTCTGCTCCTTCTCTTTCTTTTAGTATAGTTTTGATTCTTGCTACTTCTTTTCTTAAATTTTTAATTTGTGAAGGTTTTTCTAGTGAACCAGTTGATTGTTTTAATCTTAAATCAAATAACTCATGTTTATTTTCATTAACTTTTTTAACTAATTCTTCAGTAGATAATTTTCTAAGTTCATTAGTTTTCATTTGATTCACCAGCCTTTTCATCTTTTCTTACGAATTTGCATTGAACAGGTAATTTATGAGAAGCAAGTCTTAATGCCTCACGAGCGATGTCTTCAGTAACACCACTAATTTCAAACATAATTTTACCTTTTTTAACAACAGCAACCCATTCATCAACGTTACCTTTACCTTTACCTTGACGAGTTTCAAGAGGTTTTTTAGTAATTGCTAAGTGTGGGAAGATATTAATAAATACTTTACCACCACGTTTCATATAACGTGTCATAGCGATACGAGCTGCTTCAATTTGTTTAGCTGAAACCCAAGCACCAGTTTTGGCTTGAAGTCCATATTCTCCTAAGCTAAGTTCAGTGTTTCCTCTAGCGTGTCCATCATAAGATACTCTATGGGGTTTACGATACTTAGTTCTTTTTGGCATCAACATTTTTGTCTTCCCCCTTTACTACTTTACCTTTAGCAGGAAGGATTTCATCTTTGTAGATCCAAACCTTTACACCAATTTTTCCATAAGTTGTATCAGCTTCTGCAGTAGCATAGTCGATATCAGCTCTAATTGTATGTAGAGGAACTGTACCTTCAGTATATCCTTCAGTACGAGCCATTTCAGCTCCACCTAAACGACCAGATACAGCAGTTTTAATACCTTTAGCACCAGCCTTCATAGTGTTTCTGATAGCTCTTTTTTGAGTGCTTCTAAATGGAGCACGGTTTTCAATTTGTTGAGCAATATTTTCTGCAACAAGTTGAGCATTTAAATCTGGGTTCTTAACTTCAACGATATTAACGAATACGTCTTCGCCAACAACCTTTTTAATATCTTTACGAAGTTTTTCGATGTCTTCTCCACCACGTCCGATGATAACACCTGGTTTAGCAGTATTAATAGTTACATCAGTACGATTTTTCTTTCTTTCGATAAGAACAGAAGCAATACTAGCGTTTTTTAAGTTCTTTTCGATATATTTACGAATTTTGATGTCTTTATCTAGGTTAGATGCGAATTCTTTATTTGAATACCATTTTGATTCCCAGTCTTTATTAACACCAAGTCTTAATCCTATTGGACTTACTTTTTGACCCATAATTATGCTCCTTCCTTACCTTTTTTGATTTCTTTAACTTCTTTATTATCACTTACTTTTACAGTAATGTGAGAAGTTCTTTTATCTCTACGATCTACATTTCCACGTGAAGCGAATTTAATTCTTTTTAAAACAACACCAGGATTAATGTAGCATTCAACTACTTTTAATTCTTCTTCTTTAGCTCCAAAGTTATTAACTGCATTTGCAACAGCAGAATTTAATACTTTAGAAATTAATCTTGAAGCTTTAGTGTTAGTATTAGCTAAAATACCTTGAGCTGTGTTAACACTTTTACCTCTAATTAGATCTAGTGTCATACGAGCCTTACGAGGAGCGATCATAGCATTTTTATGTATTGCATAAGTTTCCATTAATCTTTACCTCCTACTTTTGACCTGCATGTCCACCAAACTTACGAGTTAATGCAAACTCACCAAGTTTGTGACCTACCATATCTTCTGTTACATATACTGGAATAAATTCTTTTCCGTTATGAACAGCAATTGTGTGTCCTACAAAATCTGGAAAAATAGTAGAACGTCTTGACCAAGTTTTAACAACTTCTTTTTTATTTGATTCATTTAATTTTTGGATTTTCTTAAGTAAGCTTTGAGCTACATAAGGTCCTTTTTTCAAACTTCTTGCCATTATATCCTCCTATTTTTTCTTTCTACTAACAATAAGCTTGCTAGATGCTTTTTTAGATTTTCTAGTCTTATAACCAAGTGCTGGTTTACCCCAAGGAGTAAGAGGACTCTTACGTCCGATAGGAGCTCTACCTTCACCACCACCATGTGGGTGATCGTTAGGGTTCATTACAGAACCACGGTTAGTTGGTCTAATACCCATATGACGAGTACGTCCAGCTTTACCAATATTAACTAGTTCATAATCTTCGTTTCCAACAACTCCGATAGTAGCTATACAAGTACCAAGTACTTTTCTAACTTCACCAGATTGTAAACGAATTAGAACATATTTATCTTCTCTACCTAGAATTTGTGCACTAGAACCAGCGGCTCTACATAATTCTGCACCTTTACCAGGTTTTAATTCTACACAGTGAATAACAGTACCTACTGGAATATTAGCAAGTGGTAAGCAGTTACCAACTTTAATATCAGCTTCAGGTCCATTTTCAATTATTGCTCCAACTTTTAAATCTTTTGGTGCAATAATATAAGCTTTTTCACCATCTTTATAATTAATTAATGCAATATTTGCACTACGATTTGGATCGTATTCAATTGTTGCTACTCTACCAGTAACTCCAACTTTATTTCTTTTATAATCAATTAAACGGTATTTTCTTTTAGCACCGCCACCGATATGACGAACAGTCATTTTACCTTGATTATTACGTCCACCAGTTTTTGATTTTGTTTTTAAAAGTGATTTAGTAGGAGTACTAGTTGTAATTTCTTCGTTAGCAAGAGTAGTCATGCCACGACGTCCATTTGTTGTTGGACGATAAGCTTTAATTGCCATAAATTATTTTTCCTCCCTACTATATTTCGATTTGTTGACCATCTTTTAATGTAACAATCGCTTTCTTATAAGTTTTAGTTTGGCCAGTATAACGACCAACTCTTTTATCTTTAGATTTAGTAACTAGTGTATTAACACTTTTTACTTCAACGCCAAATGCTTTTTCAATAGCCCATTTGATTTGAGTCTTAGTTGCTGATTTACTACATTTAAATGTATAAACGTTTTCTTGAGCATTCTTAGCAGATTTTTCAGTAACAACTGGAGCTAAGATAATATCAGAATAATCCATCATTATTTAAGACCCTCCTCTAATGTTTTAACAGCTGCTTCTTCAATAACAACATAATCAGCATAAACTAAATCTAAAACATTAACTTCGTCTACTAATAAAACATTTGTATAACCTAAGTTACGGCAAGCCATAAATAAGTTTTCATTATCATCATTAGTAATAAATAGGATATCTCCTGCTAAATTTAATGATTTGATTAAGTTCTTAGCTTCAGATGTTTTAAGTGAAGCAAGTTCAATTTTATCAACTACAACTAATGCTTTTTCTTTTGCAAGTTCAGTTAAAGCAGATTTTAAAGCAATAGTTCTTTCTTTCTTATTAATTTTAAATGTGTAATCTCTTGGAGTTGGTCCGAATACAATTCCTCCGCCTCTCCATAGAGGTGATCTACTAGATCCAGCACGAGCACGTCCTGTACCTTTTTGTTTCCATGGTTTTCTTCCTCCACCAGAAACTTCAGATCTTGTTTTTGCTTTAGCAGTTCCTTGACGAGTAGCTGCTTGTTGTAATTTAATGCTCTTCTTTAAGCAATCTTCATTAGTTTCAATATTCCAAACAGAATCATTTAAAGTTAAATCTTTAACTTTTTCACCGTTTAAATTTTTAACACTTATCTTCATAATTATTCCTTTCTAAAACTAAATTAATTAGTTTCTCCTTCAGAATCATTATTTTCTTCTGCTTGAGTTTCTTCTTTAACTTCTTCAGCTGGAGCTTCAGTAGTTTCTGTAACCTCTGCTACTTCTTCAGTAACTGGTGTTTCTTCAACAACTTCGTCAACAACTGTTTCTTCAGCATAACTTAAAATTTCTTTAGCTTCAGCTTTTTTAGAATTCTTAACTGCTGATTTAATTAAAACTAATGATTGTTTAGGTCCTGGAATATTTCCGCTAACTAAAATGTAATTTTCACTTGGGTTAACTTCAATAATTTCAAGATTTTGAATTGTTACTGTTTCATGTCCCATATGTCCAGGTAAGTTTTTACCTTTTAAAACACGTTTAGGTAACATTGTACCAAGAGAACCAGGTCCTCTATGATAATGTGATCCGTGAGTCATTGGACCACAAGATTGATTGTGACGTTTAATAGTTCCTTCGAATCCTTTACCTTTAGAAGTTCCAGTTACATCTACAACTTCGCCAACTGTAAAGATTTCTGCACCAATTTTATCCCCTAAATTGTAACTAGCTTCTACGTCACGAATTTCTTTTAAGAAGCGCTTAGGGTTTGTACCAGCTTTTTTAGCATGGCCAATGCTAGCTTTTGTAGCATTTTTTTCTTTCTTGTCGAATACGCCTAATTGAATAGCAGAGTATCCATCTTTTTCAGGAGTTCTAACTTGCATTACAACGTTTGGTTCAACTTCAACAACTGTAACAGGAATTAGAGCACCATCTTTAGTGAACACTTGAGTCATTCCAACTTTGCGTCCTAAGATTCCTTTCATCTTTTTATTTCCTTCCTTTTATTTTTTCTTAAATTATAATTTGATATTGATATCTACACCACTTGGTAAATCTAAGTGTGTTAAAGCATCAACTGTTTCTTTACTTGGGTCTTTAATATCAATAAGTCTTTTATGAGTACGCATTTCGAATTGTTCTCTTGCGTCCTTATATTTGTGTACAGCTCTTAAAACTGTATATTTTTGAACCTCTGTTGGAAGAGGTACTGGACCAGATACTATTCCACCAGTTCTTTTAACTGTTTCAACAATTTTACCAGCAGCTATATCAAGAAGTCTGTGGTCATATGCTTTAAGTGTAATACGAACTTTAGTATTAGCCATTTGTTTGTTCTCCTTTCGTCTATATCTAGTATAGGCTCGCTCCGTAGCAAATTAACCTGATTTTAATTTGAGTATCGAACAACATACCCTAGTGTATCAGCAACCTTGCACATCTAAGCAGTCATACAGATTCAATTATAGCAGTATATCTTACGAAAATCAAGCATAAAATATGCATTTTTTTCAAGGTTTTTAAAGCAAATAAAAAAATCAGAATTATATTCTGATTCTATTCTTCCATACTTGCAATTAAACTTGGAGTCCCTGCCATTTCTTTTGGAACAGCAATGTCCATGTATTCAAGAATAGTTGGAGCTACATTTATAAGACTTCCATCATCTTTAAGTTTTACTTTATTGTCAGTTATTATAAATGGGACTTTGCTTAATGTATGTGTTGTTATAGGCACTTTATTCTCATCATACATAATATCAGCATTTCCATGATCTGCTAATAGAATAATCTTATAAAAGTTCTCATCTGCTACTTCAAGTAATTTTCCTAAACATATATCTACTGTAATGCAGGCTTTAACTGCAGCATTCCAATCTCCTGTATGTCCAACCATATCAGGATTTGCATAGTTTACTAAAATGAAGTCATAGTCTTTTTGCATACAATCAATTACTTTTTTAGTAACTTCTACAGCACTCATTTCAGGTTTCAAATCATAAGTTGATACTTTTGGAGAAGGTATCAAGAACTTATCACACTTATCTATTTTTCCATTATAGGCGCCATCAAAGAAATATGTAACATGGGCATATTTTTCTGTCTCTGCTACTCTTGCTTGGCTTAAGCCTAACTGTGATAAATATATGCCAAGAGGATTCTCAACTAGATTTGTTGTTAAGAAATTTTTTGACTTTATACTTTTATCAAGTGGAAAGAATGTATAAACATTTAAATTCTTATATTGTATATTCTTAAATCCTTCAAAGTCTGGATTTGTTAGACTATCTACAATTTGTTTTCCCCTATCAGATCTATAGTTAATCCAAATAACACTGTCATTATCTTTAATTATACCTTTTTCATCTAGTAAAACCGGTTCAATAAACTCATCAGTAACACCTTTTTTATATGAGTTATTAATAGCTTCTTCAGCATTCTTTGCTTTTGGACCTATACCAGATGTAACTAGATCATAGTATTGTTTTGTTCTTTCCCATTTTTTATCTCTATCCATTGCATAATATCTACCAGATAAACTTGCAATAGAACCGATTTCATTTTCTTTAATTAAATCTTCAATTTTTTTAATAAAACTATATGAAGAATCAACAGCAGTATCACGACCATCAGTTATTAAATGAAAATATATATTATGAACACCATTATTAATTAAATGGTTATAAAATTTAATAAAATGTTCCATATTAGAGTGAACTAATCCATTAGAGCATAAACCCATTAAGTGTACTGCTTGATTTGGATTACTTCTCGTATAATCAATTAACATTTGGTATGTTAAATTATTATCAATATCTTCGAAAAAGTTATCAACAAGAGTTTCATTTTGTGGAACAATTCTACCAGCACCAATGGTTGTATGACCTATTTCACTATTACCAAACTGTCCATGTCTTAAGCCTATTGGTTCTTCTGATGCAAATAGAGTTGTGTGTGGGTATGTATTCCATAAATTTTCAAAATTTTTCATTCTTGCAGCGATAATAGCATTGCCATCTTCATCTGTTCTAAAACCGAAACCATCAAAGATTATTGTTAATATCTTTTTCATATTTCCACCTTCGCATAAATAATAACATAATTTATTTTAAAAAACAAATAACAAAAAAGATGCATTGTTATGCATCTTATTTTAACTTGTTAATTATGTTATTTATCTTATCAACAGAATATGTTGAACTACACTTGTTAGTTTCAACATCATTTTTATAATCCGCATGGTTAAAATCATCATCAGATTTTAAGAAGTATTCGGTTGAATCCGTTCCATTTATTTTATTTATTATATCAAGAGATATATCTGAATTATACCACTTATTATCAATTTTAATTTGATTGTAAGTATGAGGAACTTTATTATTTAAATTTGCTGATGAAATCATTAATGAATCAACGCCTACATAATTAAGTAAAATATTTAAATATGAGGAAATAGCATAGTGTGAACCTTTTTTATTATTAAGAAGATATGATATTTGTTTTTTCTCAGCAATTTTATCTTTATTTTTAGTTGAAAGTTCTGCTTCTTCTTTTGCAGCGGCTTCATCTAACGAATAATTTTCAATAATATATGAATACATGTAAACTGCTTTTTCAAGATCAGATGGATTACTAAATTTTGAGTATAAATCTTTCTTTACCTTTTTTACTTCGTTAATTATATTAACAGCAGTTTGTAAATCATAATAACTATCATAATCATCGCAAAGGTCTTTGTCTATCAAACAAATTTGAATATTTTTATAAGCTTTATCATTAATGTTACCAATATTTTTTACGTTATTTTCATCAAAACTATCTATATATAAATATATTGTTAAGTTTTCATTTGTTTCAGATAATTGAATAATTTCGTTTTTTAGTTTTTCAAGATCTTTATACTTTTTGTTAACATTAATATATAGTTTTTCAAGCGATTTTAAATCTTTTATACTTGAAATGTATTTAGGATTAGTTAAATATAAATTCTTTTCTTTATCTATATTATCTTTTGTAAATGCATAGCAATAGCTTTTTTCATCAGCATATTTTCTACATTCTTTATTATTTTCGTTACTATAACAAGTTCTATTAATTTTATCTACAGCTTTAGAACTTTCTCCACAATTATAGTATAGTGCATTCTTACTTAATACTGATTGTCCATATTTAACTTCTTCTATGAATTCTTTTTTAAAAGTTTTACAATCATCAAATTTACAAGTTGCGTAACCTTTAGTTCCAGCTTCTTCATTTTTTTTCTTACCAAAAACAACAATTAGACCTATGATTAGGACAATTATTATAAATACAATAATTCTTCTTCTACCCTTATTTTTTTCATATGAATCAATTACTTCCCTTGTAGTAAGTTTTTGCATCAATTCTTGCTTCTTATTTTCATTCATATATCAACCAGTCCTTACTATATATAAAGTATACCATAAAAATATTTATTTATAAAAAAGAATGGAAAACTTTTAATATGTATAAATGTTTTCCATTCTTATATGATCTGCAATTGTTGCTATAAACTCAGAATTTGTTGGTTTAGCTTTATCATAATCAACGCTATGGCCAAATATTTCATCCATAACATCATAATCTCCTCTATTCCAACTAATTTCAATTGCATGTCTGATTGCTCTTTCAACTCTTGATGGAGTTGTGTTATATTTTCTTGCTATCTCAGGATATATTTCCTTTGTAATTCCTCCAAATACATCATGAGAATTGTACATAATGTTAATACTATCTCTTATATATAAATAACCTTTTATGTGAGATGGAACTCCTAAAGTATGTAATACTTTTGTAATCTTCTTTTGAAGTTCAATATCTTGATTATTAATATAAGTATCAGATATCAATACATCCTTTAATCTATATTCAAGGCTTTCAAGACTAAATGGTTTCATCATATAATATGAAATATTATATTTAGATAAAGATTTTACAATCTTATCATTTCTAAGTGATGAAAGAACAAGTATTTTCTTAACAATTCCTTTTTCTTTCATTTTTTCAATTATTGATAAACCATCCATATTTGGAAGGACAAGATCTATTATTAAACAATCAAATGAATTCTTATTATTTAATATATAGTTTAAAGCTTCCTTTCCATCTGAAATCGTCTTTACTACATTCATTACTGCGTGACCACTAAAATAGTTTTCTAATTGACTACTAGCATCAAAATCATTATCAACTACTAGTAATCGATACGTGTTTTTCATTTTTTCTCTCCTTACCATTTTTACTGCACGCAAATTCATTATATATAATATTTTGACAATTATAAAGAAAATAAAATGACACTATCTGTCGATAAGTGTCAATAATTTTATTATTTTGTCGAATTAATAGCTGTTTCGCAAATTTTGATTACTTTTTTGTAGTCATTTGATGCTCCACCAACCAAAAATCCATCAATTTCATCAATACTAATTAAGTTTTCTATATTTTCATCGCTTACAGACCCACCATATAATATTGATGCTTTAATTTCTTTTTCATTTAGATAATTTCTAATAAACTTTGCTACTTTAGATATTTCAAAGTTACTAGGTACTATACCTGTTCCAATAGCCCATATAGGTTCATACGCTATTGATAATTTTTTAATTACTTTTAAATCTATATTATTAAATAATCCATTTAATTCATTTAATAATACAGTTTCAGTTTCTTTTAGTTTATAATCTACTAAGTTTTCTCCAATACAGTATACAATTTCTATGTTTTCATTAGATGCTGTTATAAACTTTTTAACAAGTTCATCATCAGTCTCGTGTTGATTTTGTCTTCTTTCACTGTGACCTAGTATTACAGCTTTTATACCAATAGATTTTGCTTCTTTAGCAGTAGTTTCACCCGTTTGATTTTTTTGATTACTTACAGCTATATTTTGAAGTCCCGTAATATAACCATTTTCAATAAACTCTTTTGCATATAACTCTGTTGGAAAAATAGTAAATTTGTTTTGATATATTTTTAGTTTGGTAACATATGTTTTTATATCATCATACGTCATACCAGACTTTTGGTTAAGCATTATTTTTTTCATAATCATGCTCCTTTAAATATTCAACAGCTTCTAGTTTTCCATCACCTAGAAATTCAAGTGATGCACCTCCACCAGAAGACAAATATTTAAATTTAAACTCGAAACCAAGTTTTTTAGCAGCTGAAACAGAATCTCCTCCACCAACATATACATTTGCTCCACTTAATGACATATTATTAAAGCATTGTTGTGTACCATTTGCATATCTTGGGTCTTCATATAACCCACAAGTACCATTTACAAAAATAGTTTTGCTTCTATCTATTGCCATTTTATACTTTTGGATTGTTAAATTACCAATATCATAGATAATATCATTATCATTAACATCAGCAATTGATTTATGTTTTAAATAATTTTCATCATATGTACTTGCAACTGTAACATCAAGTGGTAATATTATTTTATTTTTATTATCACGCATCATATGTTGTAATTTACCGATTATTTCTGGATTATTGGTTGATATAGATTCACCAACATTAAATCCTAGTGCCTTTAAAAATGAATTTGCAATACCGCCTGTTGCTAAAAAATAGTCACATTTAGGAAGTAGCGAATCCATAAGTTTAATCTTATCGTCTATTTTTGCTCCACCCATCATTATAGTAAATGGTCTTTCTGGAGAACCAGCTATATATGATAAGTTTTCAAGTTCTTCTTGCATTAAGAAACCTAAGCAAGAAGGAATATATGCACCTATTCCAGCAGTAGATGCGTGAGCTCTGTGAGCACTACCAAATGCATCTAAGCAGAAAATATCACCAAGCGATGCAAAGTATTTTGCAAGCTCTGGATCATTTCCACTTTCTAGTTTATTAGGTACATCTTCATATCTTGTATTTTCTAACAAAACAATAGATCCTTTAGGAAGAGCTTTTATATCGGCACTATAATTATCATCTCTAACTACGCCATAGAATAATACAGTTCTTTTTAACTCTCTAGTTAGATACTCTGATACCACTCTTAAAGAATTTTTAGCTTTATCTTCTTCAGTTTTTACTCTACCTAAATGGCTTAAAAGTACCAGCTTTCCTCCATGATCTAAAATGTAATTAATAGTTTTTAAAGACTTTTGAATCTTTGTATCATCATCGATTTGTCCATCTTTAAGAGGAACATTAAAGTCACATCTTAATACAACTGTTTTACCATCTAATTCAAAATCTTGAATATTTCTCATATTCCTCTTCTCCTTTTATTTATTTAAACATTACTTTAGCAGTTCTTAACATTTGAGCAGTATAACCATACTCATTGTCATACCAAGCTAAAATTTTAACTAATTGTTTTTCGTTTACTTCAATAACATTTGTTGATAGTCCATCAACTAATGCTCCAAGTTTCTTTCCTAAAATATCAGAAGATACTACAGGATCCATAGTTATATCTATAGTTTCACTTTTATTATTTTCAAATACTTTATTAATCTCTTCAATAGATGTATTTTTCTTAAGTTCAAGTGTAACATCAATTAAAGAACCATCACTTACTGGAACTCTAACTGCGTTACCATCTAATTTATTTAGTAAATCAGGAATTACTAAACCAATTGCAGATGCTGCACCTGTTGTTGCTGGTACAATATTTGCAGCGCATGCTCTACCACGACGAGATTTAATACCTTTTTTATGTGCTATATCTAAAGTTGCTTGATCGTTAGTATATGCATGAACAGTTGTCATAAATCCTTTTTCAATACCAAATTCTTTATTTATTAAATCAAGTACAGGAGCAAGACAGTTAGTTGTACAAGATGCTCCAGAAATGATTGTATCATTACTATTAATTATATTATGGTTAACATTATAAACTACTGTTTTAACATCACCTTTAGCAGGTGCTGATATTAAAACCTTTTTTGCACCAGCTTTTAAATGAGCAGATGCTTTTTCTTCACTTGTAAATAAACCAGTACACTCTAATACTAAATCAACTCCAAGTTCACCCCAAGGTAAATTTGCAGGATCTTGTTCTGAATATACTTTTACTCTTTTCTTTCCACAAATAACTATTTCATCACCTTCAAATGTTATTTCATCTTCATGAAATGAACGATGATTTGTGTCATATTTTAGAAGATATGCTAAATCTTCTGCTCCTGTTAAATCGTTTATTGCAACGATATCGAAATCTGCATCAACAATCATTTGTCTAAATGCGATTCTTCCTATTCTACCAAATCCGTTTATTGCTACTTTTATCATATTATTCTCCTCCTCCAATAAACTCTCTTAAAATTGAATCTTTACTAACATACTCACTAGGTATTGGACTAAATTGTCTTAAAAAACCTAAAAGTCTTCTTGCTTCCTCATAGTATGGCGAATCAATGCCAACTGATAATAAAAGTGGTGCAGCATACACTTCAAGCACTCCTATTTCATAGTTTAAAGCAGTATTTAAAACCATATCAGCTTGGTGAATATATGGGAATATATTCAAAACTTCACCTTTTCTTACTGTCTGCCAGTAATCCATAGTTTCTTCAACTTTTCTACCTCTGGTTCTGTTATCTCTTACCATTCTTCGAAGAAGTCTTAAATCTGTTGTCGAAATATAATTATGTCTATCAATATTAATACCAATAAATGGTGAAATATAAATTTTATATTTATATTTGCTATCTACTATTGGAATTAAATCATCATTAAGTGAATGCAAACCTTCAACAAGAACTATAGTCTTTTCAGTAAACTTAACTTTTTGACTACTTTCACTTCCTTTTCCCGTAACAAAGTCATATACAGGAAGTGTTACTTCTTTTCCATCAAGAAGGTTTTGTATATCTTTATTAAGCTTATCAACATTTACTGCATGTAAGCATTCAAAATCTGGTTTACCATTTTCATCCTTAGGATTTTTATCTCTATCAACAAAATAATCATCTGTTGACATTACTATTGTGTGATATCCAGCACATTCTAAATAAGTTTTTAATCTCTTAGTTGTTGTGGTTTTTCCTGAAGATGATGGACCTGCTATCATTACAAATTTTATATTTGGTCTTTTTACTATATTTGTAACAATATTTCTAATTTCATCATTAAATTTTATTTCATTAACATTAATAAAATCTTTTATAACTGAATTTGAAATATCATCATTAACATCTGATAAATATCTTTTACCTAATCTATCAAGCCATTCTTGTGTTGATCTAAAGGACTCAATTATACCTTCATAATTAACAAACTCTGGAACTCTTCCAGCTGTATTTTTATCTGGTAATATTAAAACTAATTTATTATCACCTAAATACTTAATATCATATAGATTAACTGCTGATGTTCTACTAGGCATATCAGAATAATAATAGTTTCCCAATTTATTTAGAACATAGTATGTTACAGCTTTATTAGCAAAGTTTTGGATATTTTTTGCTTTTTCTATATAGCCATATTCAGTGCAATATTTAATTGCATCTTTTTTAGCTAAAGTAAATTTTTTAATTTTTTGATTATTACTTACAATAGTAGCCATCTTACTTTTTATTTTTCTAAAGTCATCATCAGTTAAAGTATAATCTCCTTTAACTTCAGCATAAACTCCTTTTGGATGACTATGTAAAAAATTAACTTCTAAATTTGGAAATAACTCTTTTAAAGAAACTTCAAAGATAAACATTAATCCTGATTTATATATCTTATATCCTGTCGGGTCCAAAAAATCTATGAAATGAATTTCTGCATCACTTTCAGCTTGATCTGCTAGTGAGAAAATTACATTATTTATTTTTACACCGACATATGGATACTTTCCAGGATAGTCTTTAGCAATTTCTTCAAAGGTTGTACCTTTTGGATATGATTTAACTGTACCATCACTGAATGTTATCTTAATTTCATTCATATCAACTACCCCTATTCTTATTCATTGTATCATAAAAAGAAGATTTTTGTTATATTCTTTTTTACATATTTACTTATTTACTTTATATAATATTAAAGGTGATAAAATTGATTCCATCTATAATTGAGCATGGTAACCATAAAGATTATATCTATGATATATATTCTCATCTTCTTCAAAACAGAATTATTTTTTTAAGTGGTGAAATTAATAACATTACATCTAATATTATAATTTCAGAACTTTTATATTTAGATAGTATTTCAAATGATGAAATATGTTTATATATTAATTCTCCTGGAGGAGAAGTTAATTCAGGTCTTGCAATAATTGATACAATTAATTATATAAAAAGTGATGTAAGAACAGTATGTGTTGGTTTAGCTGCAAGTATGTCAGCAATTATTCTTGCATCCGGAAAAAAAGGAAAAAGATGCGCTTTACCAAATTCGGAGGTTATGATCCATCAACCAATTGGTGGGGTTGAAGGACAAGCAACAGAAATAAAAATTGTTGCTGAACATATTATTAAAACTAAAGAAAGAATTAATAGATTATTATCAAGACTTACAAATAAAAAATATGAGGATATAGTTAATGATACTGAAAGAGACTACTATTTAAGTAGTCAAGATGCAAAAAAGTACGGCTTAATCGATATGATTATTTAGCCGTACTTTTATTTTTATGTCTTTCCATTAACTCTCTCATTTTAATAAAATGGTGATTAATTCCTGATTTTGATATGTGATAACTAGTCTCCATTGATATAACTTCAGATAATTCTTGATATGATAACTCTGGATACTTTTCGCGATAATTAATAATAATCTGAGTTTTTTCATCAAGTAGTGTTATTAAATCATTTTCTTTTAAGTACTTTATATCTTCAATTTGTTTTAAACCTGTATTAATAGTTTTATCTAAATTTGCTTGCTCACAGTTATTTAATCTATTAACCATATTAATATGGTCCTTTTTTGTTCTTATATCTTCAAAGTAAAAAAATGATTGATTTGCCTCAAATATTTTTAACATATCGCTTATTTCTTCAGAAGCTTTAACATACACCATGTATTTAGTACTTCTCTTAATAACTTTTGAGTTTATGTTAAATTCATGAAGAATATTTGAAATAAAATCGGAAGTCTTTTTAGTATTAAAAACAAATTCCATATGGTAACCACTTGTGTTTGGATCACTAACAGAACCTGTTGCTAAAAATGTACCTTTTATGTATGATTTTTTTTCAGAGTCTTTTTTTAAATCTATATCTTCATTTATAAGTTTTCCATTTTTTATTTTTATATTACAATCATCAATTATTCGATTTATACCATTTCTTATTGATAGTATATATATCTGTTTGGTTCTAAATCTTTTTTGAATACGGATTGTAATTTGAGGTTTTATAACATAAACTTTATTTATCAAATTATACATTATTCTAGCAATTTTAGGATTTTCAAATGTAAGAGTTAAACTATCATTTGAAAATCTACTAGCATATTTAATAAATGATGTTAAAAAATAATGTTCATCATTTTTAGGTAGATTTTCATCAACAATTTCTTCTTTAATTTTTGCAGTATATGACATTTTACTCACCATCCATTAGGTATGAAAAGATTAAATAGCCTACTTTTAATGAATCGTGTCTTAAAAATCCATTTTCTATACTAATTAAATTATCTTTAATTAATTCTATATCCATTTTCTTTAATTTATTTTCATCTATTAATACCGGGTCTTTTTGTTCTCTTGTTGCATATTTCTTTGCCATTTCTTTATTTATAGTTTCTCCGTTTGCAAGCACAATATTTATTCCGCCTACACCTAGATGTTTTTCTAACATTTTGATATGATCACTGACTTTAAAATTATCAGTTTCACCTGGTTGAGTAACCAAATTACATATATACATAGTTTTTGCTTTACTTTTGCTTATAGCATCAACTACATCAGGAGCAATTATATGTGGATAAATACTTGTAAATAAACTTCCTGATGAAAATATTATTAAATCTGCGTTTTTAATAGCTTTTATAACATCTGCGTTTACTTTTATTGGTTTAGAATATCTAACATCAACTATTTTTTTATCTGAATGTGATAGTTCATCTTCTCCAACGATTTCTTCACCTTTATCAGTTATTCCAATTAAATCAACAGAGTCTTCAGTTAAAGGTAAAACTCTACCTTTAACTAAAAGCATTTTATTTAATACTTTTAAGGCATCTTTACAATTACCTTTAATATCAAGAAGTGCTGTCAACATTAGATTTTTAATTGAGTGACTTTCAATACTACTAGATGCATGGAATCTATAATTTAATAGATCTATAGTATCTTGGTCCGCATCTGACATTGAAAGCATTACTTTAGTAATATCTCCAACAGCAGGTATATTAAAATCTTTTCTTAGCATTCCTGTTGACTTACCATTATCAGACATTGATACAATTGCAGTCAAATCAATTGGAAATAATTTCAATCCTTTTAATAATTGTGATAGACCACTTCCACCACCGAATATTACTATTTTTTTCATAAGCATCTCCAATTAAAGTTTATCATACAATAAAAAAAATTAGAAGAACATGTTGTTCTTCTAATTATTATTTATAGAATTGATATCTATTAGTAAATTTCCAGTTTTTAGGACCAAATCCTGGAGGAGTCATACTTTTTGATACTAAAGTACTATATGAAGAATATCCTTCTTTTCCACCACCAAGATAGAATCCTTTAGCAACTCCAAAGTGTAAGTGAGCACCTGTTGAGCAGCTATCATAACTTCTTGTTTGTTTACCGCCTCCAACGGTACCTATTACAGTATCTGTTTTTACCTTATCTCCTACTTTAACGTTAATTGTTAGTAAGTGGAAATAATATGTTGTATAAGCTGTTCCATTAACATATACGTGAATATATACTTTATTACCACCACAACTTGATTTTCTTGTAATGGCAGCAACTGTTCCTGCAGCAGCTGCATATACTGGTGTACCTTCACTGTTACCAGCTAAATCGATACCATTATGTAATTTATAAACACCAGTTGTTGGATGTTTTCTATATCCGTATAAACTTGATACATAGCCTTTATTAAGAGGTTTTAACCATCCAGAGTTGTTTGCAATTGAAACACATTGTTGCAAGTTTTGATCTTCCTTACAACCAAGGCCTACATAATAATCAATTAATGCCTTTTGGTTTTTTATTTGATCATCTATACTATCTGCAAGTTCATCAAGCTCTGCAAGTCTTGCATCTAACTTATTGATTCTTTTTTCATAAGCTTCAATATTGTTATTTAGTTGAACTTGATAATTAGCCATATCTATTTTCAATTGTTCATTTTCTTTAATTAGATTTTCTAATTTTTTTAATTGTTCTTTATTATAATCTGTTATTTGATCAACTGCTGACATTCTCATTATCATTTCAGTTAATGAACCTGCACTTGAAATATATTCAAAATAAGCATTTTCACCACTCATGATTTGCATTGATCTCATAAGTTCATTTGTTTCATCTGTAATATTTTCTATTTCTATTTCAGATTGAGCAATTTTTTCTTTAGCTATTTCTATTCTATTTTTTGCAACTTCAATTTCTTGATATGAAGTGCTTATAGCAGCTGTTTTATTTTTTATTTCTGTCTTAGATGATTGTTTTTCAGATTCGTTTGCCTTCTTTTCTGCTTGTAAATTTGAAAGCTCTTTTCTTAAATCTTTAAGAGTTTCAGCACTTTTTGCGCTAGCAATGCTTCCAAATAATACAAATGTTAAAAGAAAAACTATTAAATATTTATAACAACACTTTAACTTCATTATACTTTTAAATACTTTCTAACAGCTCTATAACTACTAAAGAAACCAACTACAGCACCTATGGTAACTAAGATTAGTGATACATATAACACAAAACTAAATGGTTTAACAAGTTCAATCATACGACTGAATATGTGCCCGTTTAATTTTGAATATGCAATTAAATATCCATAGATTGTTACGATAATTGGAATTATTGAACCAATTATTCCAAGAAATAATCCTTCAAATACAAATGGTAATTTAATAGCGTAGTTACTAGACCCAACAAATCTCATGATTTCAATTTCACTACGTCTAGAGAATATTGCTATTTTAATAGTATTATTAATTAAGAAAGCTGTTACTAAAACTAATGCAATTACGATAACAACTGTTACCCTTTTAATTAAATCAAATACACTAACAAGCTTATCAACAGTTCCTTCGCCATATTCGGCTGATCTAACTATTTCTTGCTCTTTTATTGTATCTGCTGTTTTTCTTAAATATTTTGCATCTTTTACTTTAACAGCATAAGAATCAAGAAGTGGATTTTCTTTTAAATAAGATAATGTTGAATTAAGTGTTGATGAATAATTTTGCATTTCAAATTTCCACTCATCTTTACTTTTGTAAGTAACTTTTTCAACGTTTGGAATATTTTCAATTGTTTTTTTCAAATTCTCCGCTTGGTCTTTTGTTGCTTCTCTTTCAAGATATACAACTATTGTTAACTCATTTTCTAGTTTTTCTGTTACATTTTTAATATTATAAGAAACTAAAATAGCAATAGATACTAGTATTAAAGTTATAGTTGTACAAGCAACTGATGCAGCACTCAAACTAAAATTACGGAAAACGCTTTTAAAAGCTTCTTTAAAACTTCTTACAAATACTCTAATTGCTTTCATGTTTCTTATATTTTCCTTTCATAACATCACTAGTGACTACTCCATTATCCATTGTGATAACTCTTTTTTTCATACGGTTAACAATTTGATCATCATGTGTAACCATAACAATTGTAGTACCTAGTTTTTTATTGATAGAATCTATAACACCCATGATTTCTTTTGAAACATCTGGATCCAAGTTTCCTGTTGGTTCATCACAAAGAAGTAACTTTGGCTCATTAACAATTGCTCTTGCAATACATACTCTTTGTTGTTCTCCACCAGATAATTGATCAGGAAAACTCTTAATTTTATCTTTTAAACCTACAAGCTCTAAAGCTTTAAGAACTTTAGGTCTTATTTCTGTATCTTTAATTCCATTAGAACTTAGTGGAAAAGCTACATTTTCGTATACTGTTTGTTTTGGAAGAAGTCTAAAGTTTTGGAATATAATTCCTAATTTTCTTCTTAACTTATACACTTTTCTATTTCTTAATTTTTCAACGTTTATTCCACCAACAATAACATTACCTTTTGTTGGTTTTTCTTCTCTATATAAAAGTTTCATTAAGGTTGATTTACCACATCCAGTTGGTCCTATGATAAATACAAATTCACCTTTTTGAATCTCTAGATTTATATCTGCTAGTGCAGTCACTCCATTAGGATATACTTTGTAACAATTCTTTAACGATATAAATTTCAAATATATCACCTACTATCATTTAATAATTATATCATATTTTTAACTCTATAAAAATGGTAAATGTTGTCTTTTATACCCTCCGTTTACTTCGTAACAGTCATTTATAACAAAGAATGCATTCTTATCAATATTAAGCACCACTTCTCTAAAAGCATAGTAATCTCTAGTTGAAACAACACACATTAACATTTCACCTTTATAGTGTGAATACCCTCCTAAAGTTGGAATTATTGTAAATCCTATTGTTCCATTTTTTACTAAGGCATCTCTAACTTGGTCTATTTTTCTTGTGTAAACAAAGAAAACTTTACTATTTGATATACCAATATTAATCTTATTTGTTACAACTGTTTCAACAATTAAAGTTATTGCTGAATATGTAACAAGTCTTACTCCTATAATCGGAAGGCCACATAAAACAACTAATAAGTTAGCTGCAAGTGATGCATCACCTTCTGGCATTTTTAGATATTTATTAAGAAGCTGCATTACAACGTCAAATCCACCAGTACTAAATCCTGTTTTATAAATAATACCAAAACCAAAACCATATAGAGCACCAGCTAGGACAACTACAACAATAAAGTCATCAAGTTTTATGTATGGGATTAAAAGTTCAGCAACAGGAGCTGATAACATAATCATTATTGGGTATAAAAATGTTCCTATAATATTATGTTTAGTTATTTTATAACCCAAGAATATAAAACTAATTACAAGTAAAAATATGCCCGTAAATAAAATAAATAATCCAGCATTCCAGCCAAATAATTTTTCAAATATAATAGATAAACCTGTTGTACCACCAACTACTAAAGAATTAGGAAGTAAAAAGGTGTTATATGTTAAGGCAACAATATATGTTCCTATCAAGAACATTGAAAATCTATAAAGGTTATGAATAATATTATTTTTTGTAGTAATGTGTTTCATATGCTCCTCCTATCATAAAAATTATAGATGATTTTTACTAATTAATCAAATTATTTATTCTTATTTCATATATTTAAAAGAGGTGAATAAAATGAACGGAAATTTTTTTCAAAATCCAACATTTCCAGGTAATCAACTAAACGAAACTCCTCCAGGAAATATTTCAAGTCAGGACACATTAATAATGGAACAAAGTTTAATTGAAAACATTCTAAGATTAAATAAGGGAAAGAAAGTAAAAGCATATGTTTCATATCCGGAATCATCTGCTTGGCAAAATAAAATTTATGACGGAATAATCGAGCAAGCCGGTAGAGATCATTTAATTATACGTGATATCAAAGATAATACTTGGTATTTAATTAGAATGATATACCTTAATTATGTTGAGTTTGAAGAAAAAATAAATTATGTTAATACATATAATGAAAATTTAAATTATTAGAAACTTAGACTACAAAAACAATTAAAATATTGTTATAATTGTTTAAGGTGAATGATATGTCAAAGTTAGCAATATTTTTATTAATCATTATTTTTATAGGTGTTATATCACTTGTTTTCTTTTTAATTTATGGAAAATTAGCTTATTTATTCGATAAGATAAATTTTGCTGATAAAGCTGTTAATGAAGAAATTGAAAAGAAAATTAAATGTCTTATTAAAATAAATAATCAAGCTAAAAAAACCTTAAGAGCTAAAAAAGATTATTTACAAGAAATTAATGAATTAAGTGACAAAGACATAGATAGTCAAGAAAAAGACAAAATATTATCTAATTATAATATAACTGTTAATAACTTAATTAGTGATTACACTAAACTTGCTAATAATAAAGAGATGAAAAAATGTATTGCAAATCTTCTAGAGATAGATGAAAAATTAGATGCATCTAAATCATACTATAATAAAAATACAGAGAAGTTATCTGAAATATCAGTTAAATTCCCTGCTAATATTATTGCTAAAATTATGAAGATAAAAATTAAACCTTTATATGATACTAACGAAGATATCAAAAAAGGAACTGAAGAATTATAAAGACCAGTCAATTATTGATTGGTTTTTTTCTTTTAAATAAGCATTTGTTTTTGAAAACGGTTTACTTCCAAAAAATCCTCTTGATGCAGATAATGGTGATGGATGATTAGATTCTATTACCAAATTTCTTTTTTGGTTTATTAGTGCTTTTTTGCTTCTTGCATTATTACCCCATAAAATGAATACTACTCCTTCTTTATTATCGCTTATATATTTAATAATAAAATCAGTTATTTTTTCCCAACCTAAGTTTTGATGAGATAGTGGTCTATCTTTTTCAACTGTTAATATTGTGTTTAAAAATAGAACTCCTTGCTTAGCAATTTCTGTTAAGTCGGTACTATTTCTTATTATTCCAAGATCATTTTTTAATTCTTTAAATATATTTCTAAGTGATGGTGTAATTCTTACGCCATTATTTATAGAAAAAGCTAGTCCATTAGCTTCATTTTCTCCATGATATGGATCTTGACCTAATATAACAACTTTTACATTTTTAAATGGTGTTAGATTCAAAGCTCTAAAAATATTATTTTCAGCAGGATATATCTCTTTACCTGATGAAACATCTCTAACCTTACTTAGAGTTGATTTAATATCATCATATATATTGTTATCTTTAAATATTTGTAACCAATCGTCATTTAACATATTTATCAACCTTTATATAATTATATACTAATTAAAAAAATAAAGAAAGAAGCTAACTTCTTTCTTTATTTATGATATGATTCATTATTTAATATTTTTAATGAACGATATATTTGTTCAAGTAATATACCTCGGAATAATCCATGAGGAAAAGTCATACTAGAAAATGATAATCTATAATTAGCTATATTACGAATATTTTCTGTAACTCCATTAGATCCACCAATTATAAATGTTATCTTTGGGTAACTAATAAAAGTTTTATCAATTAAGTTTGAAAGTTCTACACTATCAATCATTTTTCCTTTTATATCTAAAAGAATAATATAACTTTTTTTATCAATATTTTTAAGGATTAATTCTTCTTCAATTTTTATATTCTCATTATCTTGAAGCTCAATTATATTTAATTTAAGGTATTTACCTATTCTTTTAGAATAATCATTAATTAATTCTTTTAAATATAATTCTTTAATTTTTCCTAAACATATTACATCTATCATAATTCTATCACTTCACTAATTTCATTTTGACTAGCACAAGAAATATTTTTAAATTTAACTTCATATTCTTTAAATACGTCTTTTACAGTATTAAGTGCTATATCTGGTGTATTATTAGTTTCACTTAAATGAATAAGGATAACTTTTTTAGTATTTTTACCAATAAACTTTGATAAATATACACCAGCAGATATATTTGATAAGTGTCCGCTATCACTTAAAACTCTTTTCTTAAGCCATTTAGGATATGGACCATTATTAAGCATTTCAATGTCATGATTACTTTCAAATAAGTATATAGTGTGGTTTTCAAGTTCTTTAAAATATTTTTGATTTATGTACCCAGTATCAGTAATGTAACAAAGAGAATATTTACCATCATATAGCACAAAATTTCTCGCATCATTACTATCATGAGATATCTTTATAGATTTAATAATATCCTCGGATAAATTCAAATCATCATCATACATTATTAAATTGTCATATTTTTTCATGTATGGGATATGGTCTAGTATTTCTTCTGTTAAGCAAACTTTTGTTTTGTAAGTTTTAACAAAGGTCTCAAGTGCAGATACGTGGTCATCATGACTATGACTAATAATTATATAGTCAATGTCGCTTGGTTTAACTCCAATTTCCTTTAATTTTTCTTCTATATATTTTTTATTTCGTCCTATATCAAATAAGTACTTATGTGAAGATGTCTCCACATAAGTACTATTTCCTTTAGAACCACTAGAAAGTACACAAACTCTCATTATCTATATAGTTGCATTGGGTTAAATGGTTGACCACCTTGATATGGCATTCCGTGGAAGGCAGCAAAGTGTAAGTGTACACCTGTTGCACGTCCTGTATCTCCCATTCCACCAAGTACTTGACCTTTTTTAACCGTTTGACCAGCACTAACGCTAATTACATCCATGTGAGCATACTGAGTATAAATATTATTATCATGCTTTATTACAACATAGTTTCCTAAGCTCCATCCACTACCAGATCCTCTTGTTGCTGTTACAACGACACCATCACCAGCAGCATATATTGGTGATCTTCTTGGAAGCCATGCTATATCAAGTGCAGCATGAAGTTTACCCCAACGCCATGCATAGTTACTTGTAATCTTATAACCACTGTTTGTTGGCCATGCCCATGTTCCACCAGTATCAATAAAGTTACCAGATATAGAACCGTAATTAACCTTTTTACCTTTAGTTGTAATTTGATTAACTTTTTCTCTTAATACTTCTTTTTTAAGTACATTAGCTGCACCAGGTTCGCCATTAACAGATTTATATGTTTCTGTGAATCGTGTAATACCATTAACACCTTGTTGTGTTACTTTTGAATATCCATATGGTTTCTTTTCATCATATACAGTTTGTTTTTCAAAATATTGTTCAACATCTTCAACTACGTACATTTCAGTTACAAGTGAAAGTTGTGGATTGATAAGTGCTATAGATACATTATCACCAATAGTAAGCAAACTATTTTCATCACGATATTTTGGGTTAGCTATTAAGAATTCTTCTGGGTTTAACTTATGATTTTCTGAAATCTTAGGTATTGTATCACCAGTTTTAATAGTATATTCTTCTTGTTTAATATCACTACCAAAAAGTAAATATTGGCTTAACTGTGTTGCATCTGTATAAATTTTTTCTTTAACACTAATATTATCTTCTTTAATAGTTATATTTTCACTAAAATACATTTTTTGAATTATTTTACCTACATCTTTTATTTCAGGTTGTGTATTATTTAAATAATTATTATATGCATCTTTACCAATAAATGAATATACGAATCTTTTAATAGCTTCATTAAAAACTTTCTTGTTTAATACATGAATTACAATATCATCAGGAACTTTACCAGTTTCTTCATCTTTTTCTGTTTTATGAATTGTAATCGTATATCCTTTTATTGTAAAATCGTCTTCTTTTTCAATTTGATTATATATTTCATCAACATCATTTACCATATCTTCATAGGTATATGATTTAACAATATCAAATCCATTTGGTGGATAAACATTTTTAACGTTATATTTTTTCTTTATTTCTTTTTGTCTTTCATTAATTAAGTCATATAAGTCTTCATCATTAGCAATCATACCAATTTTATTACCATTTAGATAAACTTGATATACTTCTTTCGCTTTTGAATAATTTTTATTAGCAAAACTTACCAAAAATATACTTACAGATAATATAAGAATGACTAAAATTGAAATTATTTTATTCTTCATAAAAAATACCACCTAATTATCCTTCGTTATTTGTGTGAACTACATTTCTAAAATTACTCATATTAAGTTCAAATAATAAATCAATCTTTCCTGTTGCACCTTTTCTATGTTTTGCAATAATTAAATCAACCGGAACAATTGTTTCCTTAATATCTTTTTTAGTATCATAGTAATCTTTTCTATTAATAAATAGAACCATATCGGCGTCTTGTTCTAGTGAACCAGATTCACGTAAATCTGCAAGCATTGGTTGAGAATTTTCTCTTTTTTCAGCATTACGTGAAAGCTGAGCTAATGCTATTACTGGAACATTTAGCTCTAAAGCCATTGTTTTAAGAGAACGAGATATCTCGGAAACCTCAACTTGTCTTGATTCAGTTCTTTTACCACCAGATGTTACAAGTTGTAAATAGTCGATTACAACTAAACCTAATCCTTTTTCAGAATTAGCTAATCTACGACATTTTGCTCTAATCTCAGATGCTGTTATACCAGCATTATCTTCAATATATATATTTGTATCGGCAAGCTGACTCATAGCTTCGTTATATCTTTTCCAATCATTACTTTGTAGTTGTCCAGTTTGAAGTTTATATGAATCAATTTGTCCAACAGCAGATATCATTCTATTAACAAGCATTTCAGCTGACATTTCTAAGTTGAATATAGCTATTGCTTTATCTGTTGTCATTGCAGCATTGGTTGCGATATTTAATGCAAATGAAGTTTTACCCATACCAGGACGAGCGGCTAAGATAATCATTTCACCACCATGAAGTCCAGCAGTATGTCTGTCTAAATCATAAAACCCTGTTTCAAGTCCTGTAACAGTTCTTTTATTTTGTGCTAGTATCATATGCGTCACTTGCAATACTTGTTGCAGTATCAATTAAATTACGTCTAACATAATTATCTTTTACTATTTGCATGTAATACTCTAGATTAGATGCTATAGCAACAGAATCTATTACATCAGATAAATAATCTATTCCACCAGATGCACTAAGTTTTTTCTTTTTTTCTAAGTCATCTGATACTGTTGTAATATCAATGGCTATTTTATTTTTATGTAAGTCACAAACAGATTCAAAAATAGTACGGTTTTTTTCATCAAAAAACATTTCAGGTAATAGTTCTTCACAAACTTTATCTAAAGCATATTCATTTAAAAAACATATACCTAAAACACTCATCTCAGCATCTAGGTTTTGTGGTAATTTACGTTGTGCCATAAAAACCTCCTATTTTGAAAGTATTACTTTAATTTCAAATTTTACTTTCTTGTGTAATTCAATTTCAACAATATGTGTTCCTAAAACATCTAAATTTGTTGATGTTTTTATTTTCTTTTTATCTATATCAAAACCAAGTTTTTTTAATTCTTCTGATATTTGTTTTGTAGAAACTGTACCAAAAACTTGATCTTCTTTTCCTGTTTTTACTTTAAATTTTAATTCTTTGTTTTCTAATTTTTTCTTTATTTCATTTAAACTAGCAACAAGCTTGTCTTCATCATCATTTCTCTTTTGTATTTGTTTATCTAAAACACTTTTACTTTTTTCTGTATATGGTACTGCTAAACCATTTTTAATTAAAAAATTGTTTGCATAACCATCAGATACATTAATTATGTCATCTTTTTTTCCTTGTTTTTTTACATCTTGAAGTAGTATTACTTTCATAAACATACCTCCTTAATTTGTATAAATTATTATATCATAAATATACTTAAAAGTACTAATCTAATTAGCTATCTTTGCGTTTCGAAGATTTTCTACTTTCGTTTTCTGCTAACGCTTTTCTTGACTTTTCCTTAAGAACAGAAATTTCTTCACTAAACTCATCATAGAATGGTCTTCTAGATGCATTTATTCGTGAAAACATATCATTCCACTCATCATATAAGCATTTATCAAATTTTTCTATATCATGAAGAATTTCATGGCTGATATTTCCAAGTATTGCAGCATTATCAAGTGTTACTTTATCACTTTCATTTTTTTCTCTTAAAGTAGACGCTCTTACAATATGATGAACAGTCGGAGTATTATACTCATCAAATTCTGCACCCATAAAGTCGTAACATTTATTTTTTAATAAGTTCCCTTCTGGATAAAAATACTTTGATAATTCATTTAATATCTTCTTATTATGTTTTGAATCATTTCCCATATCTCATAGTGCCTCACAATCTAGTTATTTGCAAATGTTATTATAACAAATATACGTTAAAAAAACTACTCATAAGAGTAGTTTAATATTAATCATCATCATTTTCTTTCTTCTTAAATATGTAACCTATAACTATAAGTATTATGCCAATTAAACTAAGTACTATAGTAATAGGAAGAAATGATTCATTTGTATAAAAAACAAAAATCGTATCAGATATACTCAATGAGCTTGATGATAGGGCTCCAAAAATTGCTGCAACCATAAAAAATAGAAAGCTCATTGCTAAAGGAGCAAATAAAATACTTCCACCTATATGAATAAATAGTTTGCTTTTAGAAATAATTCTTTTGGATTTTATTTCTACTTTATCATGAGTAGACTCTAATCCACAATTTGGACAAATAGAATTTTTACTTTTTAATTTTGCATTACATTTAGGACAATAATATTCCTTCTTTGAAACCATTAAAAATAGTATATATATCATTACAGCAAGATATATAAACGATTTAACAAAATATACAAAATCAGTAAAATCACCGTTTATTAATGAATCAAGAAAAACTATACCTAAAAAAGTAATGATAATTATGGAAACAACTTTATGTCTTTTTATAAAATCAGCAACTTTTTGCATTTTATTCGCCTTCTTAAATAATATTATACAATCGATACAATAAAAAAACTACTCTTTTGAGTAGTTATTATTATTATTATTTTACGTATGGAATTAATGCCATGAAACGTGCATATTTAATTTGTTGAGCAATATGTCTTTGATGTTTAGCACAAGCACCTGTCATACGACGAGGCATAATCTTACCTTTTTCAGTAATATATTTGCTTATGATTTGAACATCTTTATAATCAACATCTTTGCCAGCACACATTTGACAAATTCTTTTTTTCTTACGATAAAATTCAGCCATGTTTATTCCTCCTTAATTAAAATGGTAAATCGTCATCTGTTAAAGTGACTTCATCACCAAAGTCTTTAAATGGATCTTCTGATGTTTCATTAACTTCAACATCATTTTCCATATTTTGTGGAGCAGAACTATTTTGATTTGAACTATCTCCACGTGATCCTAGGAATGAAACATTATCACATACTATATCAGTTGAGTAACGTCTAGTACCATCTTGAGCTTCATAGTTATTAGTTTGAAGTCTACCTTCAACTGCTACTTGAGTTCCTTTATGACAGTATCTAGCAATATTTTCAGCTTGTTTTCTCCAAGCTACACATCTAAAGAAATCAGTTTCTCTTTCACCATTTTGATTAGTGAAATTTCTTGATACAGCAATGTTAAATGTAGTTGTAGCAACACCATTTGGTGTAGTTCTCATTTCAGGATCTTGTGATAATCTTCCGATTAAAATTACTTTATTCATATATCTTACTCCTCATCTAATTTAATGATTAAATGTCTTAAAACTCTTTCATCAAGTAGAGCTTTACGATTGAATTCAGATACAGCTTCATGAGTTGCTTCAACTTGCATTACAAAGTAATATCCATTGATTTCTTTTTTTATTGGGTAAGCTAACTTCTTTTCTCCAAGTTCTTTAAATTCAACAACTTTAGATTTGTTGTCAGTAATAATAGCTTTCATAGCATCAGCTGTTGCAGCTACTTCAGAACTTTCTTGAGTTGCTTTAGCAATAAACATAATTTCGTATTTATTCATTTCTCGCACCTCCTTATGGTCATTCGGCTTCCTAACGAAGCAAGGAGTAAATTAATTACTCGCTATGTAGTATAACAAAAAATAGAATTTAAGTAAACAATTTATTTATATTTTTTTCTGATTTTGCTATAATTTATACATGAATAATAAAGGAGTATCAACCATGAAAAAAATATTATTATTAATTTTACTTTTAATTCCATTTAATGTATATGCAGAAGAAGCTAAGAATTTATCAAAAGGTGCTGCATACACAATAAACAATTCGCCAACTTATAAATATAATGATGATAACATTAAAACATATAATACTTTATCTAAAGAAAAAGAATTAAGAATAACTTCTAGCGATAAAATATCACATGTTTATATCATTTATGAATTATCAAGTAAAGCTGGCACCTTAAAAACTGATAATGAAGAAATATCACTTGGAACTAATGGATATTTACATGAATATCAAGAATTAACAGTTCCATCTAATACTCTTACATTAACATATAATGAAGATGTTAAAATAAATGAAATAAAAATATATGGTGAAGGTGATATCCCAAAAGATGTTCAAAAATGGACAACCGAGGATAAAACAGATTTAATGATTTTCTCAACACATGCAGATGATGAACAATTATTTTTTGCAGGTGTTATGCCTACTTATATAAATCAAGGTAAAAAAGTACATGTAGTTTATTTAGCAAGACATGATATTGGGTCATATTATAATCCAAGTAGAATGCATGAACAACTAAACGGTTTATGGACGCTTGGTGTAACTGACTATCCAACATTTGGTTTAATACCTGATGCCTTTTCTGAAGGAAATAATAGTTTAGCAACTGCCGAAGCTCAAATTAAGCAGGCTGGTTTTACAACAGATGATATTATAAAATTTGATGTTACTGAAATTAGAAAATATAAACCTAAAGTTGTTTTAGGCCATGATGTTGAAGGCGAATATGGACATGGACAACATAAACTTAATACATCAACATTAAAACAAGCAATTGAAAAATCAAAAGATTCAAATTACATAATCGAAGGATTAGAAGCTTATGATGTTCCAAAAGTATACTTACATTTATATGACTTAGATAATAAAACTGTTCTTGATTATGATGTGCCTTTAGAAAAATATGATGAAAAAACTGCTTATCAGGTATCTAAAGAAGGATACAAAATGCACTTATCTCAGCAATATACTTGGTTTACAAATTGGTTAAACGGAAAGAATAACTCATA
>CADACC010000010.1 GCA_902786275.1 uncultured Erysipelotrichaceae bacterium
TCTTTGATCATTTCTTCAATTCCATCATATAATGTGAAATCTTGATATGGACAATTTTTACAAGCTCCTGTTAACTTTACATATACATATCCATCTTCGAATTTTATAAATTCGATATCTCCACCTTCCATATTAAGGTAGGTTCTTATATTATCGATAATCTCTTTTATTTTATTTTCCATAGGTAATCACCCATAAACATTATATAGCTATAACTTGCTCCTGTAAACTTATTATGTTAAGATATGTTATGTAAAGAGGATGATTCTATGTATAAAATAAATGATATAATTAACTGCACTGTTTGTGGGGTTGAGAACTACGGTATATTCATTCGAACTGATGATAATTACACAGGCTTAATACATATTTCTGAAATATCAAGTGATTTTGTAAGAAACGTTAGCGATTATGCAAAAGTAGGGGAAAAGATTAAATGTCAGGTATTAGAAGTTAATGAAGAGTTAAAACAATTAAAATTAACAATTAAATATTTAAACTTTAAAGATGGATATTCAAGAGAAGAAATATCACATCTTGATCATGGCTTTGATACTCTAAAAGAATTACTTCCAAAATGGATGGAGGAAAAAAAGAAAGATTATTCCGAAGAATAATCTTTTTATATACAAGATGGTGCCCAAGGCCGGACTTGAACCGGCACGAGCTTTAACACCCGCAGGATTTTAAGTCCTGTGCGTCTACCTATTCCGCCACTTGGGCAGGCACTGTCTTATTAACTAAGACTTCTTTAGTATAATATGTATTTGCTTTTTTTTCAAGTACTTTTACTAGTTTTTTTTGTAATTTTTTTCCTTGTTTTTAGCATAAAATATAATTGACATGTTTTAATTGAATATGTTATAATCAGTTTGTGTCTGGAGGAATACCCAAGTCCGGTTGAAGGGACTGGTCTTGAAAACCAGGAGGTCGAGTAATCGGCGCAGGGGTTCGAATCCCTTTTCCTCCGCCACTTATTTATCGCGGGATGGAGCAGTCTGGTAGCTCGTCGGGCTCATAACCCGAAGGTCGTAGGTTCAAATCCTTCTCCCGCAACCAATGGTTCCGTAGTGTAGCGGTTATCACGTCTGCCTGTCACGCAGAAGATCGCGGGTTCAATTCCCGTCGGAACCGCCATTTGGCTTCATAGCTCAGTCGGTAGAGCAGAGGACTGAAAATCCTTGTGTCGCTGGTTCAATTCCCGCTGGAGCCACCAGTTTTATAAATTAGCTTAGATGAAATCATCTAAGTTTTTTTATACCTCATTTACGAAAACAGAAGGATTATTTAAATCGATAAAAAGATATAGTTCTTCTTTTGTTCTTGTTAATGCTACATAGAAAAGTCTTCTTTCCTCTGGATACATTACTTTTTCATCAGTAGGTAATATTTTATTTATAAGAATATTTTTTTTACGTGATGGGAACCCATTTTTATTATTACTAAGGTTTAAAATAACTACTATATCTGCTTCAAGTCCTTTCGATTTATGTATCGTTAAGAATCGAATATTATCATAAGTTTTATTTTTATATATTATATAGCTATTTTTTACTTGTACATCTTTATCAATGTATTCATATATGTCAAAAGTATTTCTTGAAAGTATTAAAGTGGTTTTATTTTTTAATATTATATTATTAATTAGTTTTTTGAATTCTTTCTTTTTATCTATATAATATAATTTATTTATTTTTGAATTAATATGATTATTTGATATTAAGTTTTTTTTGATTTGATAACTATTTTTCATTATAAATTTTCCTGCTACATTTACAATATGTTGAGGACATCTATATGTTTTGGTTATATAGAATATTTTTGAATTTATAAAATATTTTTGAAAATCGTATAGTAATTTAATATTTGATCCACTAAAACCATAAATCGATTGAAAATCATCACCAACTGCTGTTAAAATGCCACTACTGGATTTTAAAATTGATTTTAAAAACTCAAGTCTTATTTTTGATATATCTTGGTATTCATCAACAAGTATATGTTTATAGCTACATTTATATTTATCATTATTAATATTGTTAGTTGCAATCTTAATCATATCATCATAATCAATCATGCTATTTTCTTTTTTTACATTTATGTAACTTTCTTGAATTATTTTTATAACATATAAAATGATAATTTCACTTTTAGAAAGTTTTTTGGTGTTTAGTTTTAGTATTTCGATATTTTCTGCATTAATTATGTTAATTATTGATTTGAAATATGAATTTATTGAATTAGAGTCAGTATTATTAATCAGATCGCTATATTTTTTTATAGAAAATATTCCTGTAATTCCTTTAAATATTCTATATAGTTTCTTCTTTAATTTTAAACTAACTCCTTCAAGAACATCATTTATTTTTTTATCTAACAAGTTATCTATCGCAATGTCAAATTCGTTATTATCAATATATTTTAAAGCAAGCTTATGAAATGTGAATACGTCCACATTTTTATTACATTTATTTTTAAAATTATTTACTGTTTCATTTGTAAATGATATTACAAGTATATCTTTTTCGTCTATGCCACTATCAATAAGAAAGTTAATTTTTTTAAATAACGTTGTTGTTTTTCCACAACCTGCTCCGGCAATTATTAACGAGTGACTATCAATGTGTTTTGCTGCTAAATCTTGCTCATTATCTGTATTTATCATATAAAGCCTTTCTGTAAATATAGTTAGTTTGTTTAATATAATTTTTTCATTAGTGATATAATTAAATAGAGGTGTTTATTTATGTATAGACCTACATATATAAAAGTGGATGGTAATGTAATTGAAAATAATGTTAGAAACATTATTTCTAATTATAGTGGATATAAATATTACTTTGGAGTTGTAAAAAATAATTCATATCATCATGGTATTTATTCAATTAAGTATTTAATAAATGCTGGTATTAATTATCTAGCTGTGTCTTCTTTAGAAGAAGCTATAGCAATAAGAGAATATAATACAGAGATCCCAATTCTTTGTTTGGAACCGATTGAGTCTGAGTTTATTTTTGATGCAATTAACAATAACGTTACGATTACAATAGGATCATTAGACGAAGCAAAAAGCATAGAGGCATTAAAACTAACTGATACATTAAAAGTTCACATGAAAGTTGATTCTGGCATGAATAGATTGGGTTTTAAGGATAAGAATAGTTTTAAAGATGCTTTTGATTTGTTATCTAATTTAAAAAAAGTTGATGTTGAAGGAGTTTATACCCATCTTGCAACTTCCGGCATATTTGATAAGCATTATAATGATCAAGTTGAGAATTTTAAGATGATTACAAGCTTGGTAGATTTATCTTTGTTTAAAATTGTTCATGTCGATAGGTCATTAACTCTTGTAGTACATGATAAACTTGATTTTGTTAATGGTACAAGACTTGGTATATGCATGTACGGATTTGCGCAAAATATACCTAAAGGTGGTTTATTAACAAATTTTAAAAGAAGATATTTTCAAAACAAATATTCTATTAAAAATATTCATTTAACTAATAATCTTAACTTAAAATATGCTCTTTCAATGTATTCAAAAGTAATGGAAGTACGTAACGTTAAAAAAGGTGAATTCGTTGGCTACGGCGCCAATTTTGTTGCAAAAGATGATATTGTGATTGCAACTATTCCTGCTGGATATGCTGATGGAGTGACTATGGATTTTAAATATGTATATATAAACAATAATAGATATGATATTGTTGCTGAGTGTATGGATATGATTATGGTAAAAGTTAATGATGATATAAAAGTTGGCGATACTGTTGAAATAGTAGGTGATAATCAAAATGTAAAATATTTAGCATCTAGATTAAATTTGGTTGGTCATAAGTTTTTATCATTATTTACAAATAGAGTTCCAATTGTTTATACATATAATGGAGAAACTAGAGAAATAAAGTATTAGGAGGATTTGAGTATGGATTTTGAAGTACTTATTATTGGTAGTGATGTTAATGCATATTATATGGCTAGATGTACTCATGAAGCATATAATAAAAAAGCGTACATGTTAATAAAAGATAATCTAGCTTTTACAAAACATTCAAAAATTATCAATAGAATTTATAATGATAAAATTTGGGATGAGAATTGTTTTATATCAGCAGTTAATGAATTTTTAATGAAACATGCAGACAAGAAAGTCGTTGTTATTTCATCTAATGAAACTTATGCAGAGTTTCTTGTGCGTAATAAATCAAGATTTAAGAGTAATATACTATTTAATTATCCTGATATGGATATCCTTACATCACTTACTAATAAAGAGTTATTTTACAAAACATATAAATCTTCGATTCTTAATTTTCCTAAAACAATTTATTTTGATTTAAAATCTTCATCTCTTGATGATGTTAAACTTGATTTTCCTGTTGTAATTAAACCTGCTAATGTAGTTCTTTATAATCACGTCTCTTTTAAGGGTAAGAAGAAAATTTATAAAGTGTTTGATCAGGAAGAACTTAAAGATGTTATTAATTCTATTAAATCTTCACAATATAATGATACAGTTATTTTACAGGAATATATTCCTGGTGATGACTCACATTTATTTGATTCTGTTGTGTATTGCGACAAAAATGGGAAAGTTGATTTGATTTCTTTTGCGCAAATAGGATTACAAGAGCATAAACCAAGCATGGTTGGAAATGCTGCAGTGTTAATAAACGGTTATAATACTTTTGGTGTTGATAATTCCGAGATGATTTCAAGTATTAAGTCTTTTATGGAGACCATCGGATATAAAGGTTTTGCTGAGTTTGATTTAAAGTATGATCATCGAGATCATAAATTTAAGGTATTAGAGATTAATGCAAGGCAGGGAAGATGTAGTTACTATATAAGTAAAGCAGGGTATAATCTTGTAAAAATATTGGTTGATGATTTAATTAACAATGAAAGATTAGATTACACTATAGTTGATAAAAAGGTTATGTTATCATTTGTAAATAAGTCGATTATTAAAAAATACATTGTTAATCAAGAATTTAAAAAAGAGGCTCTTAAAATGTATAAAGATGCTGTAAATCCTTTAAAATATGAAAAAGATTTTTCAATATTTAGAGAATTGTTATATATTAAAAGGGATAAAAATTATAATAAGTCTTATAGGAATTATAATTGGTAAGAAAAACTTTAAAAAAAACAATTTTTTTGAATTCTTCTATTGACTTATCATACGATAAATGATATATTTAATTACGTCCAGAGATTGGGCGATGTCGGGCGTTTAGCTCAGTTGGTTAGAGCACTTGCCTTACAAGCAAGGGGTCATAGGTTCGAGTCCTATAACGCCCACCATTTTTTTGCCGACTTAGCGTAATTGGTAGCGCAACTGACTTGTAATCAGTAGGTTGGGGGTTCGATTCCCTCAGTCGGCACCACTTTTGGAGGGTTAGCGAAGTGGTCAAACGCGGCAGACTGTAAATCTGTTCCTTCGGGTTCTATGGTTCAAATCCATAACCCTCCACCACTTTTTAATGCCTCGTAGCCAAGTGGTAAGGCATCAGACTTTGACTCTGACATTCCGAAGGTTCGAGTCCTTCCGAGGCAACCATCTTATGTCCCGTTAGCTCAGCTGGTAGAGCATTTGACTTTTAATCAAAGGGTCCCGAGTTCGAATCTCGGGCGGGACACCATTTTATTTGTTAAAAAAGCTGAAAAGCTTTTTTTTAATATATTATTGCATTTTTATTGGTAATATAATATAATGAATATGCGTGAAAAAAACGTAATTCGCGCTCTTAGCTCAATTGGATAGAGCGTTAGACTACGGATCTAAAGGTTAGGGGTTCGACTCCCTTAGGGCGCACCATTATTTTCGAGAAGTAGCACAGCTTGGTAGTGCACTTGGTTTGGGACCAAGGGGTCGCAGGTTCGAATCCTGTCTTCTCGACCACTTGATTATTAGGACTATTTATAGTTCTTTTTTTATGTCCCAAACCAACTAATTATACTTATTGCATAATCTATGTAGATTTCTAAACTCAATTCTAAAAGATGTTCCGTGGTCCGAAAATTTTCCTATATATTTACCACTTTTATGTACACCAGTTTTAAATGTAACATTTATAATTCCATTTTCAACCAATTTAATAAATTCTTCAAAACTCTTAAGTTCATACATATATATTTTTTCATATTTGTAATAATATGTATTATTAATGATTTTTTTATCAAACGTTATAACAGCTATTTTTGAATCTTTTCTTACCAATTTATCATTTAACGTGTCAAAGTCCCAGTATATGTCATTGTTAATCAATTTATCATTATTATATATGTTTAATTCAAGCCTTTTTTTTATGTTGTTAATACTTAATTTATATAAATATTTATACCCAACCTTGCACATCTTATTACCATATATTGTTCCCTTAAAAACTTTTATGTTTTTGAAATCACGGTCTGGGTAACCGAAATGTTCTGAAATCCATTGTGCAGCTGGAAAATGAATGCCATCAGGAGCACTATTAAATAATTCAATAGTAGCATCCCTATGTTTATAAACCGACTTTATTTCTATATCCATAAAGTCCGGTATGTTAAAGTCACCACCTGTTGAACCAAGCTCGCTTTCTAATGTTAATCCTGCACCATTTTTATAATTGTTGATTGATTTTATGTACCCTTTATTCTTTATTTTTTCAAATTCTTTTTGAAGTATATTAAATGAATTCATATTTTCTCCTTTCAATAATAATATTACCTAAAAGTTTCTGATTTCCTTTTTTTTCGAGTATGTTATAATTTTTTTGGTGATATTAATGAACGAGATAATATATAATGTGTTGAATTCGATTGAAAATATGGGTTATAAGTCATATATTGTCGGCGGCTATGTTAGAGATTTTATTTGGAATATTAATTCAAATGATGTTGATATATGCACAAATGCTCCATCTTCAGTAATTATAGATTTATTTAGAGAGTATAAACCTAAATTGTTTAAGTATGATTCAGTTAAATTTAATATAAGTACTTTTCATTTTGATATTTCAAGGATAAGAAGAGAAGTAGTTGTCAATAATAGGACCGTAGTAGAATACACAGATAATTTATTCGATGATTATAGTAGAAGAGATTTTACGTTTAATGCAATTTATATGAATAAATTAGGCCATATAATAACCTATGATAGTTCATATACCGATTGTGTGAATAAAGAAATAAGATTTATTAATAACTCATTTGACAAAATAAATGAGGATCCATCTAGGTTACTAAGATATGTTTATTTTGTAATGAAGTATAATCTTGACTATACAAGTGTTAGTTTTGATGTGCATAGATTTAAAAAGTTTATTAAAGAAAAAAGTAATGCTCATATTGTTAACTATTATGTAGGTAAGATTTTAAAGAGTAAACATGGTGATAATCTTTATAAGGTATTAAATGACATAGGAATTTATAGGTTTTTGAATACATTTTTGATTGACTGAAAAATAATTTATATATAAAATAATTAGTAGACGTAGTAAAGGAATGTAAGCTTATGAAAACAACAGATTATTTTAAAAGTACAACATTTTTCTATAATAATTTTATTTTAAAAAAAATTCTCGATAATAAGCTTTCACTTGAGGAGTTTGTTCTGCTTGTTTATTTTACAAATTTACATGTAGATAAACTAGATATTAAAGATGTTCAAAAGAAGACTTTTTTATCTGAAAAACAGATTTATAGTGCATATAATGGATTAATTGAGAAGAAAATTGTGTCACTTGAAGTAGTTGACGATAATGGTAAGATTGATGAAATTATTTCCCTTGATAATTTTATTAATGAAATAGACACCGATGCAAAGAAATCAAATAACAATAGTGATTTTGATTTAATAGTGTCTTCTTTTGAAAAATATTCTAAAGTAAAAGTGTCTGATGCGGATAAACTAGTTTTTACTACATGGTTAGAAAATGGACACTTAGTTAATGAAATTTTAGATGCATTTGAAAGAGCAAATTATAATGGCATATTTTCATTAAGATATATTGATAAATACTTAAATGAGGGTAATAAACATGAATCATCTAATTTAATGATTAATAAAGAATTAGATGAAGAAGACTGGTTAAATGAATAACAAAAAAAGATTGGTATAACCAATCTTTTTTAATTTCCAGTATTTTCTCCGCTTTGTTGTGTTTCATTAGAATTAGTTTGTGTATTGTCTCCTTGCGGATTTTCAGTTGGAGTAACTTTAACAGTTACCGATTGTCCGGAACTCATGTTACATTTAAAGATGCTATAAGCACTTTTAACAATAAATGTATAACTTGTTTGTGAACCACTTGTTGTGTATGTATAAGAAGTTCCATTTGTAAATCCTAAGTTAGTTTCAGTTCCATCAGCATTTTTTACAGATACTTGATATCCAAGTGAACCAATATTACTTGAGTTATATTCTAATCTCTTTTGTAAGTATTGAGCTGCGTGATTATCATAGTACTTATTGAAGTGTTCTTGTAAGTAGTTTTGATCAATAGCTTCAGGAGTTTTTATTGCATTCCATTTAATAGTAACAACATTTTGATTACTTGTTGCAGTTACTCCAGTTGGATTTGTAAGTTGAGCGAATCTTGAAGAAGTTTCAGATGGCTCTGTACCTTTTTTAAATAATTCTGTTCCAACTAAATCGCTTGGAGTACAAGCACTTGGAGATTGTGCAGGGAAGGTTTGCATTTCTACTTTAGCACTAACAACACTTGATGGTTTTTTGAATTTTTCATTTTTAGGATATACCTTCTTAGCAACTGATGCCATAATTGAACGTCTTGCCTTACCACCAGTTGCACTTACTAAGTATCTTTCCTTAGTTAACTTATCATATCCGTACCAAAGTGCTATAGAGTATGATGGAGAATATGTTATATTCCAGTGGTCCATTGTTACGTTATCTGGTAGTCCAATTTCTTTTCTTTGTTTTGCATCAACAGTAGTTGTACCACCTTTGGCAGCAACCTCAGTTCCGCTTATGTTAATATTACCACCGACATTTTCTTTACCAGCTGTAACTAAAATACTTGTTATCATATAAGCTGTTGAGTCGCTCATTACTTTTTCTTTTGTATATTTATGTTCATATACTTTTTCAGTTTCAGGATCAATTATTTTTGTGAAAGAATATGGTTCAATATAATAACCGCCACGTCCATATGCAGCGTATGCAGCGGACATTGTTAATGGATTAACACCATCGAATGATCCAATTGATGCTGATTCAAATGGTCCTTCAGGTCCGTAGTTAATACCAAGACCATGTACAAAGTTTCTTAAGTCTTCCATGTGATCTTTACTTACAGCCTGGAAAGCTTTAAGTGCAGGAATATTACGAGATCCAACTAGTGCACGTCTTGCAGTAATTAATCCTTTATATCCTCGGTCAAAGTTATTGATCTTTTTACCAGAAGAGTATGTATATGATTCATCTAAGAACATTGAATATGTAGAACCGTTTAAGAATTCAAAATATGGTCCATAGTCAAATAGTATCTTGGCAGTTGAACCAGGTTGACGCTTAATATCTGTTGCTCTGTTTAATCCCTTTGCTGTATAGTTTCGACCACCTGATAAAGCTGTTATGGATCCATCTTTAACGTTTGTTATTGCCATTCCAAATTGAATAGAATCGTTAGGGAAGGTAAATAGTTCACCTTTTTCTAAACTGTTTAGTGTTGATTGAACTGATCTATCTAATGTTGTATATACTTGAACCGGTGTTTTATAAATATTTATTCCGGTTTTTTTCTCAACGTCTTTAACAACAAAATCGATAAATGCTTGATATTCATTTGTTTTGTTTTCATCACGTTTAACAAGCATTGATGCGACTGATATTTTTTCTGCTTCTTCTTTTTCTTCTTTAGTTATATATCCGTGCTTAACCATTAAGTTAAGAACTGTGCTACGTCTTTTTTGAGCACGTTCTGGGTTTGCATAAGGATTATAGTATGTTGGATTTTGGAACATACCAGCTATTAATGATGCTTCTGCTAGGTTAAGATCTGTAACAGATTTTCCGAAGTAATATTGACTAGCTTGTTCAACCCCGAAGATACCAGAGTAGTTTAAGTCACCGTCATAACCAAGCCATTGAGAGTTAACATAGAACTCAATAATTTCCTCTTTAGTATATGAGCTTTCAAGTTTAAATACTGCCATATAAATATCAGTAAACTTACGCACTATACCTTCGATACCAGAGTCTTTCTTATTTGTATAGGTATTTTTTATAACTTGCATGGTTAATGTTGATGCACCACCTGCATTTGAATTACCTAAAACTTGTCCAAATGATGCTTTTGCAAATCTTGCTGCATCAAAACCATTATGTTGAAAGAATCTTGAATCTTCTGTTGCAATAATTGAATCAATTAATACCTGAGGTAATTGTTCATATGAAACAAGTACGCGGTTTTCTGAACCAATTCTTGCAAATTCATTTCCATCTTTATCATAAAGCACAGTAGCTTCTTTTTTATAAAGAAGGTTTTTATCAAAGTTTGGCGATGAAATTATAATATATAATCCAAAGGCAAGAACCATTGTTAAAAACAAGATACCTAAGATTGCAATGATTGTTAATATCCATGTTTTTTTATGTTTCTTTTTGGGTTTATCTTTTTTATCTTTCTTTTTGAATTTAGCTTTAATTCCATTTTTAATATCTTTTAGTTTTTTCATTTTTTACCTCCAATAATTACATCTAGAACTTTTATATAATCAAGAATTATATTAAAGTTTATTTTATAACCGCTTTTTGCTATTTCCTCATATGGAATGCTTTTTCTTTTTTTGCTATTAATAAAATTAATTAGATCATCACCCTTATATAAATAGTATTCGCTTTTTATGTTTATAATTAAAAAACAAATTCCTTGGTGATTAATAACCTTATTAATATGTTTAATTTGATTATTTGTTAGGTTAGATAAAGGAAAGGATGTTTTATTTAGAGTTTGTTTTGCATCAAACTCAACATAAAACCCTTTATATATACCTTGGTAATCAAGTGTTGATGGCTCTTTAAAGTATGCTTTAGTAATGCTTTTATTATTATCAACACTTACTATTCCAATAGGAGTAGGCTTTTTATATATAATAGCAATATCATTATCCAAATAGTACTTGTTTGCATCGTTTATTAACGTTTCTAGGTTCATACCTCTATTGGCATGTGAAACTTTCTTTTTGTAGGCACTCTTGCTGTTTGGATATATCACTATGATCACCTTTATACATTATAACAAATATACTTTTAAAATACTAGTTTTGAGAATTATGTTTTGTAAAGAAAAAAACTTATTTTGTCAGATATATATAAGTTTTGTCGAATCACTTTAATTTTCTATATATTTGTTGTATTAATTATACCTGAAAGGACATGTTATGAAAATAGAATATTTAATTGGCAAAATTATTAGGGATTTGACGATAGCATCTATAGATTTTAATTCATACGTTGTTAAAAAGAAAAGAAGATAAACCTTTTCTTTTTTTATTTAAAAAATATGGGGAAATATTGACATTAAACGACAAAAAAAGTATAATTTTCTATGTCAGTATAGTTAGAGGTGAAAATGATGTATAACGAAAAAATATTTTTAACTCCAAAGGAAATACTAGATAAGGAATTTAAAATTGATGCAAGAGGATATCGTCCTCAAGAAGTTGATAAATTTTTAGATATGGTAATTCGTGACTATTCTGAATTTTTAAATACAATTAAACGACAAGAAAAAGAAATTAGAGATTTAAATGATGATAATTTAAAATTAAAACAAGAAATTCGTCGTTTAAAGATGACTATTGAAGCTGCTGAAGCTGATGGTGAAGGAAGTCAAAGAAGTATAAGTAATGTTGATATGCTTCGCCGTATTAGTCAACTTGAAAAAATTGTTTTTGGAAAAGACGAACAATAATATTAGTGACAAATGCTGCATATTTTGTTATGTAGAGGAAAGTCCATGCTCGCACAGTCCTGTGATGGCTGTAGTGTTCGTGCCTAGGGAATAAATAACCTAGGGTAGTTTATAACTAACGGCTCTAAAATAACCTTAACTGGTTAAAGTAAGTATAAAAGTGCCATAGAGACGATGCTTTTTGGAAACGAAAAGAGTGGAACGAGGTAAACCCCACGAGCGAGAAACCCAAATTTTGGTAGGGGAGTTTTTATTAGGGAAATCTAGAACCTTTTTAAAAGACTGTATAACGGTAGATAAATATTTGTCGCTTTTCATTTTGAAAAGAACAGAACATGGCTTATTAAATATTATTTTTGTTTTAAATTTAAAAGGAGTGAATAATCTTGAATGAGATAGGTAACATGCTTCGTGTTACAAGAGAATCATCTGGGGTTAGCATTGAAGAGGCGAGTCGAGACCTTAATATTAAAGAAGTAATACTTGAAAATATTGAGGATGGTAAAATCGGATCATTTAAAGATGTTTTTTTACTTAAAACATATATATATGATTATGCCAAATATTTAGGGCTTGATGGTGACAAATTAATTGATTCATTTAATGAATATTTATTTGAATATACATCGAAGATTCCAATTAAAGAAATTAAACAAGCTACGGAAGAAAAAACTAAAGAAGAAGAAAAAGAAGATGTAATATCTAGTCCATATACAATGGTTCCAAAGAAACATTCTAAAAGATTTTATACTATAGTTTATATATCTTTGGTTATCCTTGCAGTTTTGATACTTGCGTGGTCACTTAAACAAATTACAATTAATAAAAGAATAACTGATGAAATCAGTTATTTAGATTAGGAGAGTTTTTATGAATTTACCAAATAAGATTACTGTTGCAAGAATTTTTGTTTCTGTTTTTGTTTTAGTTATGCTACTTATTCCATGGGAACAATTAGGAATTATGTTTCCAGTTTATACAATTGATGGAAACATAATTGTTGATTTAAAAATACTTATAGCTGGTGGGTTATTTGTGTTAGGTTCTTTTACAGATTTTTTAGATGGACACATCGCAAGAAGTAGAAATATCGTTACAGATTTTGGAAAAGTTATGGATTCTATTGCTGATAAAATACTAGTTAATGGTGTTTTAATTATTCTTGCTAAAGAAGGAATGATTCCACTTGTAGTTCCTGTTGTTATCATAACTAGAGATATCGTTGTTGATTCATGTAAGATGATAAGTGGTAATAAAGGAAAAGTTGTAGCTGCGAGCATTTTAGGTAAGCTTAAAACAATTTTTATGATGGTAGGTTTAAGTTTAACAATGTTCTATAATTTACCATTTGAAATGATTGGTATTCCAGTTGCTAAAGTTTTAGTAATAGCTGCAACTATTTTATCTGTTGTATCTGGTGTACAATATTTTAATAATAGCAAAGAATTATTTATTAACGATAGATAACAAAATAGAACCTTTTTTAATACAAAAAAAGGTTTTTTTATGTCATAATATATATATAAATCATTTATTGTTATTTGCATTAAAAATCTTAATTTATTAATATAGATTTGTCGGATTAACATTAGGAGAATAAATATGAAAGAGAAAAATAATTCTAAAGATAAAATCTTAGAACAAGTTATGAAAGATATAGAAAAACAATTTGGTGTTGGTTCTATTATGAAGCTTGGTGAAGAAGAACATAAAAATGTTGATGTAGAACCTAGTGGGTCTTTATCTCTTGATATAGCAATTGGTGTTGGTGGTCTTCCAAAAGGAAGAATAATAGAAATATTTGGCCCAGAATCTTCTGGTAAGACAACTTTGGCCTTACATGCAATTGCTGAAGTTCAAAAACATGGCGGAACAGCCGCATTTATTGATGCGGAGCATGCACTTGATCCTGTTTATGCAAAAAAACTAGGTGTTAATATTAATGATTTGTTACTATCTCAACCAGATACAGGAGAGCAAGCACTTGATATTTGCAAAGCTTTAGTTCAAAGTGAAGCCGTTAATATAATTGTTATCGATTCTGTTGCGGCGTTAGTTCCACAAGCGGAACTTGAGGGAGATATTGGAGATTCTCATGTTGGACTTCAGGCAAGAATGATGTCTCAAGCTTTAAGAAGTTTATCTGGAGCTATTAGTAAGACAAATACTATTGCTATTTTTATAAATCAATTAAGAGAAAAAGTAGGGGTTTTGTTTGGAAATCCTGAAACTACACCAGGGGGACGAGCACTTAAATTCTATTCAAGTGTAAGACTTGATATTAGACGTGCTGAAACTATAAAAAATGGTGATAAGATTATTGGAAATAAAGTTAATATTAAAGTTGTAAAAAATAAAGTTGCTCCTCCATTCAAAGTAGCTTCTCTTGACATTATGTATGGAGAAGGAATATCAAAAGAGGGGGAAATTATTGATATTGGAACAGAAATTGGGATACTTGATCGAAGCGGGGCTTGGTATTCATATGATGGTGACAAGATTGGCCAGGGTAAAGAAAGTACAAAACTTTATTTAAAAAATAATCCAGAGTTATGCGATAAACTTGAGAATTTAATTAGAGAACATTACGGATTTGTTAAAAAGGAAAAGTAAATTACTTTTTCTTTTTTCTTGCGCTTAATAAGAAATGATTTTATAATTAATTTATAGGTGGGTTATACCTATTAGATTATTGGAGGAGAAAAAATGGCTGATTTAAATCCCATTTTAACTCTTTGTATTGGACTTTTTGTTGGTGCAATTGCAATTTTAATTATAAATTTTATAAAAAATAAAAATGTAAATAGAAATGCACAAAAAATTATTGATGAAGCAAAAAAAGAAGCAGATAAACATAGAAGAGATGCTTTACTTGAATTAAAAGAAGAATCTTATAAATTAAAACAAGAACTTGATGCTGAAATTAGAGAAAAAAAGGCAGAAAGTAAGGAAGCAGAAGGAAGACTACTTTCTCGTGAAAATAGTCTTGATAAACGTGAAGAAAATTTACAAAAACGTGACCAAATGCTTGAAGAAAAAGAAAATAATTTAATGAAGAAACAAAAAGAAGTTCAAGATAAAGAATTAAAAATGGACGAACTTATTAAACAAGAATTAACTGAACTTGAAAAAATATCTGGAATGAGCAAAGATAAGGCAAAAGACTTAATTATGAAAAAACTTGAGTCAACAATGGAAAGAGAAATGACTGAGTTTATTAAGGAAAAAGAACAAGAAGCTAAACTAGTTGCTCATGATAAAGCAAAAGATTTAATTGTTAGTTCAATGCAACGCTACGCTGAAGATGTTGTTGGTGAACAAACTGTATCTACAATTACACTTCCTAATGATGAAATGAAAGGAAGACTAATTGGTAGAGAAGGAAGAAACATTAGAACTATTGAATCTGTTACAGGAGTAGACTTAATTATTGATGATACACCTGAGGCAATAGTTATATCTTCATTTGATCCTTATAGAAGAGAAATCGCAAAAATAACTATTGAGACTTTAGTTAAGGATGGACGTATTCATCCAGGAAGAATTGAAGAAGTTTATGATAAAGTATGTAAAGATATGGATACTAAAGTAACTGAACTTGGTAATAATGCAATTTATGATCTAGGACTTACAAAAGTTGATCCTGAACTAGTTAAATTAATTGGACGTATGCATTTTAGAACTAGTTATGGTCAAAATGTATTACAACACTCTATAGAAGTTGCAAGACTTTGTGGTCTTATGGCATCTGAACTTGGAGAAAATATTAATTTAGCTAAAAGAGCTGGACTTTTACATGATATTGGTAAAGCAATTGATTCAGAAATAGAAGGAAGCCATGTTGATATTGGTGTTGATATTGCTAAAAAATATCATGAAGATGATGTTGTTATTAATGCTATTGCATCACACCATGGAGATGCAAAACAAGAGTATACTATATCAGTTTTAGTTCAAGTAGCTGATACTTTATCTGCTGCTAGACCTGGAGCTAGAAATGATTCTCTTGAAAACTATATTAAGAGACTTGAACAACTTGAAGAAATTGGTAATTCATATGATGGTGTCGAAAAAACATATGCAATGCAAGCTGGTAGAGAAGTACGTGTTATCGTTAAACCTGATGAAGTTGATGATTTAACATCACATAAGATTGCAAGAATGATGAAAGAAAAAATTGAATCTGAAATGCAATATCCAGGTACAATAAAGATTACAGTTGTTCGTGAAACAAGAGCTCAAGAGGAAGCAAAATAAAATATATAAAAACAAACCATTTTTGGTTTGTTTTTTTATGTTTAATTTGATATAATTTTTACTAGAATAGAGGTTGATTAGATGTTTGGTGAACTAATACGTATTGACGGAAACATTGTTATCGTAAAAAACCTTGTTGGTAAGGTCAACTTACAATGTCTTAATTATCATGTAATCATACCTGAGAAAGAAAGAAACGTAGTCGGGGAAATATTACATATTTCTGAGGAAACAATAGAAATAAATTTAGTTGGAGAGATTATTAATAATCGATTCACTTTAGGTATGACTAAAAAACCTGGATCAGTTGAAAATGTAAGATTTTTATATAAAAGTGAACTTGAACTTTTAATTGGTCATCAAAATGATATTGATGGTGAGTTTGAAGTTGGTGCATCATGTATTTATAATGGGTATAAAGTATGTGCTCGTACAAATACTTTTTTTGCCAATCACTTTGCAATTCTAGGTAACTCTGGTTTTGGTAAGTCATGTGGTGTTGCCAGACTTTTACAAAATATTTTAAAGAATAAGAATAATCGAATTCCGCAAAATGCACATATTGTTTTATTTGATGCATATGGAGAATATAATCAAGCTTTTGATAGTTTAAATCAAATTCCTGGTTTAAACTTTAAAAAGTTTACTACAGAATTTACAAGAAATAGCGATGCTGAAATACTACAGATACCAACATTTTTACTTGATGAAGATGATTATACACTTTTACTTAATGCAGATTCTACAAGTCAAATGCATGTTATTAAAAAAGCATTAAAACTTGTTTACATATTTAATTCTGGAAATAGTGATTTACTTCAATATAAAAATGAAATAATAGCTAAATGTATTATGGATATTTTATCAACAGGTAAAACTGCATCTCAGTTAAGAGACCAAATTGTAGCAGTTTTAACTAACTATAATACACCAGATATTAATCTTGATACGATTATTAGTCAACCTGGTTATAATAGAACACTAAGACAATGTTTAAATATTGATGATCAAGGTAAAATGGGCGCTTTAAATTTAGTTATTGAAGAACTTCAAAAGTATACTAAAGTTAATTCTGAAGAATTAACTCCTGTATTTGATTTTAATTATACACTTGAAGATTTTTATTACGCTCTTGAGTTTTCACTAATTAGTGAAGGATCTATTAATAGTCAAAGATCTTATGAAAAGAACAATTTACTTAAAAATAGATTACTTAATATAATAAATAGTGAATATCGTAGATATTTTAATGTTGATAGATATATTTCGAAAGAAGAATTTATTACTAATTTATTTAAAACTGCAACAGGTGAAAATAATCAACTTGTTAATATTAACTTAAATAATGTTGATGATAGATTTGCAAAAAATATTGTTAAAATATATTCGAGAATGTTTTTTGAATATTCAACAAAGTTAGAGGATAGAGGAAGTTATCCAATTCATATAATCTTAGAGGAAGCTCATAGATATATTCAAAATGACATTGACCTAGAACTACTTGGTTACAACATTTTTGATAGAATTTGTAAAGAAGGTCGTAAGTATGGTGTTATTTTGGGTATGATTACTCAAAGACCATCTGAACTTACAACTACAGTTTTATCACAATGTACTGATTACGTTGTATTTAGAATTTTCCATCCAGAAGATTTAAAAATAATTGAAAGTATTTCAACAAATATAACAGTTGATTCAATTGAAAGAATTAAGTCTCTTTCTCCTGGTAATGCATTTGTATTTGGTACAGCTTTCCAACTTCCTACATTTGTTCAACTTGAAATGCCAAATCCACAACCAAAAAGTGCAAGTGTTAATGTTGAAAATTTATGGTATCAATAAAAAAGATTTACTTAAAAAAGTAAATCTTTTTTTATGATTGTTTAACTTCCATAATTACTGGAAGAATAATAGGTCTTCTTCCTGTAAGTTCATTAATAAATGGATGAAGTTCAAGAATTATTTGGTTCTTTAAATCTAGATAGCTGTATGTATTATTTTGTAAGTAATTCTTAACAATGTCATTTATTTTATTTTCTATTTGTTGAATTAAGGCTTGGTTTTCATTAACCATTACAAAACCTCTAGTTGTAACGTTTGGTTTAATTAGTAAAGTTCTTGTTAGTGGATTGATGTTTAGTATAGTAACTAAAATACCATCGCGGCTCATTAGTTTTCTATCTTTAATAACAACTGATCCAACTTCACCAATTCTAGATCCATCTACATAAACATCTCCGGCTTGTACTTTTCCTTCTTTTTTAGCTCCATCTTTTGTTAATAAGACAACATCACCATTTTGACATACAAATGTATTTTCTTTTGGAACACCACAACTTTCAGCTAAATTACAGTGTTCTGTTAACATTCTATATTCACCATGTATTGGCATAAAGTATTCTGGTTTAATTAATCTAAGCATCCATCTAAGTTCATCAGCTTTAGCGTGACCTGATGTATGAACATTACTTAGTTCTGAATTTGTAAATACTTTAACGCCTTTTAAATAAAGTTTATTTATAACTCTATTTATACTTGCAGCATTACCTGGAATAGGTGATGATGAAAATACAACTAAATCATCAGGCATTAATGTAACTTGTTTATGAACACCATTTGCAATTCTTGATAAAGCTGCAAGTGGTTCACCTTGTGTACCAGTACATAAAATACATATCTCATTTTTCTTTAAATCTTTAGCTTTATTAGCATCAATAAATATTGATCTATCATCTAAAAGACCATTATTTAATGCTATCTCAATTGCATTTTCCATACTTCTTCCGTATGTAATGATTTTACGATTATTTTCTTTACATGTTTCAACAATATGTTTAAGTCTAAATATATTTGATGCAAATGTTGCGATAATAACACGACCAAAATGTCTAGAAATAATATCATTTAATGTATCATCAACAAAACTTTCAGAATTTGAAAAGCCAGGAACTAAAGCATTTGTTGAATCAGCAAGTAGGATCTTAACACCTTTTTTGCCTAGTTCAGCCATTTTGTGTAAGTCAGCCATAGGGCCAATTGGAGTTAAATCAAATTTAAAGTCTCCTGTGTGGAAAACTATACCATTTGGTGTATGAACAGCTATAGCAAAACTTTCTGGTATTGAGTGTGTTGTTGTAACAAATTCAACAAAGAAATGTTTTGTTTTGATTGTTGAATCTTTATCAATAGTTTCAAAATCATTATATGGTATATTTCGATCATTTAATTTCTTTAAAATTAAATCTTTAGCAATAGGAGATGCATATATTTTAGGTATTTTTACACTTTGTAGTAAAAATGGTATACCACCTATGTGATCTTCATGACCGTGAGTTATAATTAAAGCTTTAATTTTATCTTCATTTTGTTTTAAGTATGTAAAATCTTGAATAACGTAGTCAACTCCTAAAAGTTCATCTTCAGGAAACATTACTCCAGCATCAATTATAATTATTTCATCATCATGAGTTATACAATACATGTTTTTTCCAACTTCGCCTAAACCACCTAAAGCGATTACAGACGTAGTTTGTCCGTCATTTTTCATAAAAATCTCTTCTTTCTTTAAAATAAAACAAGTTTAATAACTGATAATAATATATCATAAATAGCATGATTTGTCTAGTGTATGACCATTTAGTGTACAGTTTTAAAGTACTTTTATGTTATTTATTATATATGTTATAATATATAAGTAGTTTACAAAAAAGGAGGCATATTTATGGGATTATTTAGCAAAATTAAAAGTATATTAAATAAGAATAAAGATTTAGAAACTAAGACAGAAGAAGAAAAAGAAGAAATACAAAAATATGATGAAGGCTTAGAAAAAACAAGAAAAGAATTTGTTTCTAAGTTATCTCTTCTTGGTATTAAATTCAATAAAGTATCTGAGGAATATTTTGAAGAATTAGAAGAAGTATTAATTAATGCTGATTTAGGTGTAAATACAGTAATGAACTTTATGGACAGACTTAGAAAAAGAGTTAAACAAGAAAACATAACAGATACTAAGTTTTTAAATGAAGTTATCGTTGATGAACTATTTATTGTGTATGTTAATGGTGAATCTATTTCTGATAAAATCAATATTCAAGAAAAAAACCCAACAGTAATACTTATGGTTGGTGTAAATGGTGTAGGTAAAACAACAACAATTGCTAAGCTTGCTTATAAATACCAAAATGAAGGTAAAAAAGTAATGATGATAGGAGCTGATACATTTAGAGCTGGTGCAGTTACACAGCTTAATGAATGGGCGGATAAACTTGGTTGTTTATTTTTAGGTAGTGATGAAAAAGATCCTGCATCGGTTGTATATGATGGGCTTGTTAAAGCTAAAGAAGAAAATGTTGATATTGTATTTATTGATACAGCTGGAAGACTTCAAAATAAAGTTAACTTAATGAATGAACTTGAGAAAATCAATAAAGTTATTGGAATGCATGTTGATGGCGCACCACATGAAACTTTATTAGTTATTGATGCATCAACTGGTCAAAATGGTATTTCTCAAGCTAAAGCATTCAAAGAAATAACAAATATAACAGGTATAGTTTTAACTAAACTTGATGGAACTGCTAAAGGTGGTATTGTTCTTGCTATTAAAGAAGAGGTAAATATTCCTGTTAAGTTTATTGGACTTGGTGAAAAAATGACTGATTTAAAAACATTTGATATTGAAAACTATATATATGGTTTATTTAAGGATATGATGTAGATGAAAGATTATGTTTATTATAATGACTTATTTATTATTTATGCATCACTACTTACACAAAATGAAAGAGAAACATTTAAAGATTATTATCAAGAAGATTTATCATTAACTGAAATATCTGAAAACAAAAGTGTAAGTCGAGCTGCTGTTCAAAAGATGATTAAAAATGTTTTAGATAAGCTTAATTATTATGAATCTAAATTACACATATATAAAAATAATAAAAAGTTAGAAGATTGTTTATCTATTAATGATATAAATGATATTAAAAAGATAATTAATGAAATATTGGAGGGATAAGTAAGTGAATAATTTCTTTATGGCTTTTCCTCCATTAATGTTTATATTTATATTTATTATTATAATTATTGGGACCGTAAAAAATGGAAGAAGAAAAAAAGTTGTCTTAAAAGAAGAAATTGTTAATAAATATAAAAGTATTGCTTATGATTTAATTAATAATAATCCAGAATTTGATAAAGCAAGATCTAATTATAAAATCCAATCTTTATTTGCATATTTATTTTTAGGTCTTTCACTTGCATCTATGTTTGTATTTGTTCAACTAAATGTTTTATTCGGGATTTTAGGATTTATTTTATGTATGGTTATTTTTATCGTTATTATTTCAAAAAGAAATGATAAAGCTATTTTTAATAATGTACTTCCAAAAGTATTAAATAGATTTAATAGTGATATTATTTATGATCACTATAAAAAAATGGATAAAAGTATTTATAGGGAAGCCAGATATGAAAGCTTCGATAGATATTCATCTGATGATTATATAACAGGTAAAGTGCATAATTGTCCGTATGAAATGGCTGAGGTACATACCGAAAGAAGACATACTGATAGTAAAGGTAGAACACATTACTCAACCATATTTCATGGTATGTTCGCAAAAATCACTTTAAGTAAGAGTTTTGATGGGTATTTATCAATTGTTAATAATAAAATAAAGTTATTTAATAGAGATCAATATATCACTATTGATAATGAAGCATTTGAAAAAATATATGATGTATTTACTGATGATAAAATAAAAGCGATGAGACTTTTAACACCAGATGTAACTACTAAAATGATTGATATATATAATGATACGGGCTTATATTTTGAAATAAAAATATATGGTAATAATCTATATTTAAGAGTGTACACTTCTGCAATGTTTAGTTTTGCATTTTCTAATGTAGAAAAAGAATCTAAGGATATAGCAAATAGTATTGCTAAACTTGATAGTATTTATAAAATTACTGAAAATATAATAAATGAAATAGAAGGGTTTGATGTTTAATGCCATTTTTAGTAATAATTGGAGTAACTGCATTTTTCATATTTTTAGAATTTAATTCTATTATATATTTAAGAAATAGAGCAAGAAGAAGTTACTCAGTAATTGATGTATTTTTAAAAAAGAGATTTGATTTAATTCCTAATTTAGTTGAAACTGTAAAAGGTTATACTAAATATGAAGGTGAAACTATTGAAAATATCGTTAAACTAAGAAATAAGTTTAGTGATGGAGATTATAGCGCAGGAAGTAAACTTAATAGTGAGTACACTAAACTTTTAGCTCTAGCTGAAAGTTATCCTGAATTAAAAGCATCAGAAAACTTTTTAAAGTTACAAAAAGAGTTAACTAAAGTTGAAAATGAGATAGCAGCATCTAGAAGACTTTATATAAATGATGTTACCAACTATAATACAAAGATACAAAAATTTCCTCATATGATATTTGCTCTTTTTATTGGAGCTAAACCTATGGAACTTTTATCATTTGCAACTGAAGAGGTTAAGGTTAAGTTTTAAAGATAGATTAATCTATCTTTTTTTGTTATAATTATTAATTGTAAGGGTGATATAAAATGTTTGAATATATGGGAGACAGAATTAGTAAAGCTATCAAAAATATTCGTGGTATGGGTAAAATTACTGAAGATAATATTTCTGATGCAATGAGAGAGATTCGTGTTGCTTTACTTGAAGCAGATGTTAACTATCAAGTTGTAAAAGAATTCATTAATAATGTTAAGGATAAATTATTAGGTGAAGAAGTACAAAAATCTTTAAAACCAGATGAATTATTTATTAAAGTTATCAAAGATGAACTTGTTACGTTATTAGGAGGCGATTATAAACCTCTTGAAGTTAATAAAAAACCTACAGTTCTACTTTTAGCTGGTTTACAAGGTTCAGGTAAAACAACTACTGCCGGTAAACTTGCTAATTATTTAAGAAAAAAACATGCTAAGAAACCTATGCTTGTTGCATGTGATATTTATAGACCTGCTGCTATAGATCAACTTCAAACTATCGGTAAACAATTAGGTATTGAAGTTTATACTGAGGGAAAGAAAAATCCTGTTGAAATAACTAAAAATGCATTATCATATGCAAAGAAAAATGGATATGACTATATAATTATCGATACTGCTGGTCGTTTACAAGTTGATGAAGCTTTAATGCAAGAATTAAAGGATATAGCTGAAGTATCAAATCCTGATGAAGTAATTTTAGTAATTGATGCTATGATGGGTCAAGATGCTATAAATGTAATTAATGGATTTAATGATGCTTTAAATTTAACTGGTGCAATACTTACTAAATTAGATGGTGATACTAAAGGTGGAGTTGCACTATCTGTTCGACATTTAACCAATGTTCCAATTAAATTTGTAGGTGACTCTGAAAAACTTGATGGATTATCAGAATTTTATCCTGAAAGAATGGCAGAACGTATTTTAGATATGGGAGATATTTTATCTATTGCTGAAAAAGTTGAAAGTGTTATCAGTGAAGATGAAGCTAAATATTCTGCTAAGAGAATGCAATCTGGTAAATTTGATTTAGAAGATTTCTTAACTACTATGAAACAAATAAAGAAGTTAGGTCCTCTAGAAAAAATACTTAAAATGCTTCCTCAAGCAAGGTCTATGGGACTTTCTAATGTTCAGGTAAATCCAAAAGATATGGCTCATGTTGAAGCTATAGTTTTATCAATGACACCAAAAGAAAGACGTAATCCAGATATTTTAAAAGCATCTCGTAAACAAAGAATTGCCAAAGGCTCTGGAAGAAGCGTTGAAGAAGTAAATAGACTTTTAAAACAATTGGAACAAATGAAACAAATGATGAAACAAATGAGTAATGGCAAGATGCCGTTTTAATGAATAGGAGGTTTTATTATGCCAAGTATATCTAAAGGTGACTTTTGGGATGAGTTTTTAAGTTTTACAAATATGCCTATGACTGCTTATTTTGATATTTTTGATAGAGAAGAAGGAAGTCTGAAACTATTTACACACACTCACGATTTTAAAGTTATTAAAAATAGTGATATTGTTATGGATTTATATCATGTTATTAAAGGTAGAAGAGATTCAATTGATTATATAAAAGCTGATGAGATTACTAAAACTTATTTTAGAGTCCTTGGAGATAGTTTTTTAAAAGATATTGAAGCTGAACTTGCCGCAAGAGGTATTGTTATAGAACCTCATAAAAAACACAGTTAATATTTGCCCAAACACTATATATATACTTTCATAATTTATTATAGAAAGGATAATATATTATGTTTCAAGAGGTAAATAAAACTAATGAATCTGTTTCATATGAAAAAACAGATTATCAATTTCAAGGTGATATGAACCAAGGATGCATGAGTCAACCTCAAATGATGTGTCCTAATATTTGTGAAGCACCAAGAGAACGTGTTTGTCATAGATATTTTTGTTATGATGTACCTCACATTGTTCCTTGTAATACAAGAATAATTAACCATCATATTTATAAACATACTTATGTTCCACAATATACTTGTTGTGAAGAAAATGAGTGTTCTAATGTATATGACAATTGTCCAAATAACTTCTTTTAAGAAGTTATTTTTTTTTGTATAATGATTATAAGAAATATAGAAGTTATATCACTTATTTTATATGGTTAAATAGTTTTTTATATAAAAGAATAAGGAAAACGCATGATAACCATTTATTAAATTAAAAATTATATAGGAGGTTACTATGGCTATAAGTAAAACTGATTTTATTAATTATTCAAGATGTCCAAGATATGCTTTTTTAGATAAAGTAAAAAAGGATAAATTAGAAGCAGACATTTCAATTGATGAATATAAAAGCCAAGAAAGAAATGAATATATAGAAGAAATGCTTGGAACGATGTATGAAGTTGATGATGAAGGGAATGAAACTGATTTAATAGATGTTCCAAATAGACAACTTGAAGCTATGATTGAATACTATAAACAAGTGGAACTTGAAACAGGTAGACTTACTAATACTTATTTTGGAGGAAAAACAACTTTTTCAGAGTCAACCTATAATCAAGAGTGTTTTGATTTTAACCATAATGGAGTTAAATATTTATGTTATGTCGATGTTTATAATGAAAATGAAGATGGTATAAATATAATTGAGGTTAAAGCAACAACAACTAATATGTATAAGAAACTTGGTTACACTAGCAAAGATAAAGAGTTTATTAGTATTTTTGAAAAAAATGGACCTTTTTATAAATTAAAAGGTGATTTATATGATTTGAATCAAATTCAAGATTTTGATATTGATAAATATCAAAAACAAGTTGAAAAACTTTTTGATAGATATGGAACTGGTAAATATTTATATGATTTAGCGGTTCAAAGATTTATATTAGAAGGTGAATATAAGTCTTCTGGTAATCAAGATAAATTAAATGATGTTCATTATTATTTAGCTGTTTTAAATGCTGACTATATTTTTGATGGTAAATATGAAGATGGTAAAGCAGTTTATAGCATGGATGAAGATGGAAATGAAATAATAAACTTTTTTGATTTTACAAATATTACCAAGTTAATGCAACCTAAGATAGAAGAAGATGCTAAAAAAATTGAAAGAATTTTATTTGATTTAAAAGATCAAAAATGTGATTTAGGTAAATGGTGCCAATATAAAAAACCAGGAGGTTGTAAATATTTTAATCAAATATGTGGAAGCTTAATTCCTCATAAAAATAGTAGTTTAAATTATATATCTAATGGTCAAGGATTTATGACACCAAATGGTAGAATTAAAGGATTAGATTTAATTAACCAAGGATATTTAAATCTTTTAGACGTTCCAGAAGAATGGATTACAAGAAAAACTCATATGATTCAACGAGATTGTGTACAGTTTAATAAAGAATATATAAATAAAGAGAAACTAAAAAAAGGTTTAGAACAGATAGAATATCCAATATATCATTTGGATTTTGAAACATTTCCATGTCCTATGCCTAGATTTAAGGGAGAGTTTCCGTATATACAGTCTCCATTTGAATTTTCTTTACACATAGAAAAAGAACCTGGAGTATGCGATAAGTTTAAAGATAATTATGTGTTTTTAGCTAAAACTCACAATGATGAAAGAGAAGAGCTAGTTAAAAAACTTATTGAATATATTGATGGTGATAAAGGAACTTTATTTGCTCAGAATGTTCCGTTTGAAAAAGGTAGAATAAAAGAATTATCCAAGATATTCCCGGAGTATAAAGATAAACTTATGAAAATATACAATAGGGGATTTGATTTGCTTTGGCTTGTAAATACATCTAGTAAAATGTATGAAGACTTAGGTTATAGTGAAGAAGATGCTAAAGTGTTTAATTATTATCATCCTGATTTATCTGGATCATTTTCTATTAAGAAAACACTTCCAGTATTTTCAGATTTAACTTATAAGGATTTAACGGTTAAAAATGGTACTGAGGCTATTGTTGAATATGCTAATTATAATAAAATGAGTAAAGAAGAATATAATATTAAGTATCAAGCGTTAATAGACTATTGTCAGCAAGATACATGGGCAATGGTTGTAATTTTGGACGAATTACGTAAACTTGTCAAATAGTTGTATAAATTTGACATATTGCTTGTATAGTTTACATAACATTTAGTATATTATTATTGTAAGGACGTGATTTAAAATGTTATACCCATCAATTGATAAATTACTAAATGTAGTTGATTCAAAGTATATGCTTGTTCACATTGCTTCAATTAGAAGTAAACAAATGCACGATACAAATCATTATCAAATGCTTGAAAAAGATTACGTAAATAAAAAAGAACTTGGACGTGCACTTGAAGAAGTTGATAAAGGGTTAATAAAAGTCATAAAAAAATAAAAAGGGGAAGACTTTTATATAAATGCAAAAAAAGACTTGAAAAAGTCTTTTTTACATGTTATTATTAACTTGTTCTTTTGGGGAATTAGCTCAGCTGGCTAGAGCGCCTGCCCTGCACGCAGGAGGTCAAGGGTTCGAATCCCTTATTCTCCACCATTTAGAATTTAACTAACTAGAAATAGTTAGTTTTTTTATTACAATAATTAAAAAACTTGACAAATGTTCGATAATATGTTATATTTATGTCACTTAAGGGGGAATATAAAATGAGTAAATTAAATAATGATGATTTATTTGAATTAGGTGGAAAAATAGTATTTGTAGGTGCAGCAACTGCTATAATGGTTTGTGCACACGAAGCTAAAGAAAAAATCAGTCGTGATGAATATAAACAAAAATATCATAAATGTAGTGTTATTTCTGTTTGCGATGGAGAAATAAATATACATTCAAATCAAGATACAAATAAGCTTTGTAGAGAGTTAAGTTACAAAGTAGCTCAACAAGATGATGATGAGCTAGTTATATATGTATATTCTCAAGATAAAAATGAGAGAGATCTATATACAAAATATATTGAATCTAAAATTTATGTTACAGAAGATGGTAATGTGTTATTTGATGAAGGCACAATTAGTGAAAATGATTATTATGAATATATTACAACTCTTGTAAAAGATCAATCAAGTAATGGGCAACGTGTAAGAGTTAATACTGGAAAAGAGAATTAATATTAAAGAAAAAGAGGTTAATTAAACCTCTTTTTTTTATTCATATTTAATATTTAATATATCATCAAATTTATATGGTTTTTTATCAACAAATATTAATTTGTTGATTGAATCTAGTTTTGTAATTATTCCTGTTACAAAACTATTTTTATACTTTCCAAATATTGTTAATGTTACTATTGAATTACTATTATAAGCTTCAACTATTAAGCTTTCTAGTTCCATGATTTGATCTTCAGAAAATTCTGGTTTAATATTCTTTGTATTTTTATTTATGTATGTGTTTATTTCATCTTCGGAAATAACAGAGTGAAATGCTGCCCATTTCATCATTCCACGATCTTCACTTTTATTATTCATGATGTCCTCCTATCTTTTCATTTCTTTCCAATATAGTTGAATCTTCAAGTAGTGCCGATGCTTTAACTAAACTATTTTTCCCAAACTTTGCTTTTACTATATCAATAGAATGATTTAGTTTTTCATCTCTTTGTTCTTTTTCAAAATCTTTAAATAAGTTAAGTTGAATAGAGTTATTTTGAGAAAGTTTACCAAGTGATATCATTATCTTTCTTATAGCTGAACCATCATAATATTGTTCTATCATTTGATTACATACTTTGATTATTTCTTTTGGATCTCTAGTTGGAGCATCAAGTTTCATAGAGTGATAAAAACCTCCAGTAACATATTTATTATAGCCAAGGCCAAAACTTATTAGTTGACAATCATAATTTGATGCTCTAAGTCTTGCACAAACAACTTCTACCATTTCTTCGACAAGTATTCCTATATTAGCTTTATAGTAATCTTTATGAAGCATTTGACTGTGTGAAAAAGACTTTTCTTTTGGTGGAACTTTTAAATCGCTAATAATACTTTCATCAAGTCCATTACAACTTCTCCAAAGCTGCACTCCCATAACACCAAATTTTTTTCGAAAATCTTCTTTATCATGCTTTGCAACATCACCAACAGAATACATTCCTAAATTGTTTAATTTTTTTTCCATTGCGGGTCCTATTCCCCACATATCAGAAAGTGGTGATATTTTCCATAACTTCTTTTGCACGTCATCCATAGTCCACTTAGCTATACCATTTTTATATAGTTTTGCTTCAGTATCCATAGCTATTTTTGCAAGAAGCATGTTAGGGCCAATTCCACAGTTTGCTGTAAGGCCAGTTTTTTGTTCTACTGTTTTAAGTATTTCTTCAGCAAGTTCTACATCTGTTTTGCCATAATATTTTAAATAACTTGTTACATCTAAAAAACATTCATCAATAGAGTAGATGTGTAAATCTTTAGTATCAACAAAATCAAGGTAGATACTAACAACTTTCATACTCATTTCAGAGTATAGTTTCATTCTTGGATCAACTATCATATATTTAACACCTTTAGGTATTTCATATAATCTTCCTCTTGATTTTATACCTTGTTTTTTTAAACATGGCGTAATTGCAAGAGTAAGTGCACCCTGACCTTGAGTGGTTGATGCAACTACTAAAGGAACTTTAAAGGGGTCAAGACCACGATCAATACATTCACAAGATGCGAAGAAACTTTTTAAATCTATGCACATAAATGTTCTTTTCATCTTGACCACCCTCTAACTATATATATTATAGCATATTTATAATATATATTTTGTTAATAATATGTTAAAATATCTTTGTTATTTGGTGATTGTTATGAATAAAAAGAAACTAGATATAATTTATGAAGATAAATATATTATTGCAGTTAATAAACCTACTAAATTATTAACCGTATCAACATTAAAAGAAAAAGAAAAAACTTTATTTCATGAGGTTAGTTTGTATGTAAAAAAGAAACATAAATCTAATAAAGTTTTTATTGTTCACAGACTTGATAAGGATACATCTGGCATTGTTATATTTGCTAAAGATATAGATACAAAAAATATTTTACAAGATGAGTGGAATAAATATGCTCAAGAAAGAAAATATATTGCTTTATTAAAAGGAAAAATAACTCCAAATAAAAAAGAACTTAGAAATCGTTTAAGTGAAACTAAAACTAATTTAGTTTATATTGATGATGATAATAAAAAAGCTAAAGTTGCGATAACTAAATATGAACTTATTAAATATGTAGGTAATAATTCTTTGGTTGATATAGAAATACTAACTGGTAGAAAAAATCAAATAAGAGTTCAACTAGCAAATTATGGTTATCCTGTTATTGGAGACTATAAATATAATAAAAATAAAACTTTTTATAACAGATTAATGCTTCATGCATCTAGAATTATTTTAATTCATCCAATTACAAAAGAACTTCTTACTTTAGATTCAAGATTACCTAAAGAATTTAATTTGTGATAGAATATAGTATATTTTTAGGTTAATTCAATTTTCAATTAAATATTTTTATGAATATTATAATTTAGATTATAAATATTTGTTTTGGAGGTGATATATATGAATAGATCTGATTTTCCAATGCTTGATCAAGATTTAATATATTTTGATAATGGGGCTACAACATTTAAACCTAATACTGTAATTAGTTCAATTAATGAATATTATACAAAATACTCAGCTAATGCACATAGAGGTGACTACGATATATCATATAAAGTAGATTTAAAATATGAAGATGTTAGAGATAAAGTAAAAGATTTTATTAATGCCAAAGAAAAAGAAGAAATAATTTTTACCTCTGGAACAACGATGTCTTTAAATTTAGTTGCATCAGCTTTTTTTGAAAAATATTTAGAATCTGGAGATGAAGTTTTAATAACAAAAACTGAACATGCATCAAATGTTTTGCCTTGGTTTAATTTAGCTAATAAATTAGGAATAAAAATAAGTTATATAGATCTTGATAGTGATTATCACGTTACAATTGATAATGTAAAAAAAGCTATTACTAATAAAACTAAAGTCATATCACTTGCTTATATTACAAACGTAATTGGTGATAAAAGACCTATAAAAGAAATTACAAAGATTGCTCATGAGAATAATATCTTTGTTGTTGTTGATGCTGCTCAAGCAATCGCACATACTAAAATTGATGTTCAAGATTTAGATATAGATTTTTTAGCGTTTTCTGCGCATAAAATGTATGGACCAACTGGAGTTGGAGTTTTATATGGTAAAAAAGAATTACTAGATGAAGCTAATCCTTATATGCTTGGTGGAGGAATGAATGAATCATTTGATAATGAAAATGAAGTTCTTTTAAAATCTCTTCCTTATAAATTTGAAGCTGGGACACAAAATATTGCAGGTGTTATTGGACTGGGAGCTGCAATAGATTATATAAATAATATTGGTATTGAAAATATTTCGGTTTATGAATCAAAACTAAGAGATTATTTAATTAATAAGCTAGAAAAAATAAGTTTTATTGATATTATCAATTATGAAGCTGATGGAGCAATAGTATCATTTAATGTTGATAAAATATTTTCACAGGATGTTGCTTATTATTTAAATAAATATAATGTATGCGTTAGAGCTGGTAATCACTGTGCTAAGCTAGTTAAAAATGTAACAGGAGTTACAAACTCTGTTAGAATTAGTTTAGCTTTATATAATACTGAAGAAGAAATTGATGAAGTTGTTAATCTATTAAGTGATTATGAAAAGATTAGAAATGAGATGATTTAAATGGATGATGAAGTAAAAAAAGAAATAATACTTGAAAATTATTCAAATCCATCTAATTATCAAAAGATAGATGATGGGTCATATGAAAAATATAATACTAATAATGATTCTTGTGTAGATAATTTAAACTTTTATATAAAGATTGAAGATAATATTATTAAGGATTTAAAATTTGAAGGTGAAGCTTGTGCTATTAGTAAAGCATCTTCATCTATATTTACTGATAATGTTATTGGTAAATCAATAAATGATGCAATTACTTATATAGGTGAATTTGAAAACATGATAGATCAAAAGCCTTATAATGAAGATACTTTAAAAGATGCTTGTTGTTTTTGTGATATATATAAACAAAATAATCGAAGAAACTGTGCATATCTTCCATATAGAGGTTTAAAGAAATATCTTGAAAATTATATAAATAAATGATATATTTTATCTTGTAAAGCGATTTAAAATGAGACAAGTAATATAAGTTTTTTATTTATAGAGATCTAATGGTTGGTGTAAATTAGAAATAAATATTTATATGAATCTACTCATATAGTGAAGTTAATAGCTTCCGGCTATAATTTAGTCGTTATTTAAATAAAGATAATAAAAGGATGGTACCGTGTTTATTAAAACACTCCTTAGGGACCATTCTTTTTTTATTTATCAGGAGGTTCTTCATGGAAAGGAAAGAGGTTTTTAGTTTTAGATATCATAGAGATTACTCGGGAAGTCATAACGTATTTAAAGTTTATACAAGAGAACCGTTTAATGAAAGACGTAAATCTGAGTATGATAAACCTGAATTAGTAGAGGGTGAAATTGTTGAACATAGACTTGGAGGAATAGACAAAAAATATGATCCAAGAATTTATGGTATTGTTAAGTCATATGATGGTAAAGCTTACGCAGTAAGTTTTAATGATTCATACAATTATGACAAAATAATAGCTCATGAAGGATTAAATAGTGGTGATTTTGTAGATACAAAAGTAATACCAGTTAGTGAGTTATCGGATGATTATGAGCTTACTCCATCAAGAGAAGTTACAGATGGTTTTAGTGGACCAGCTAATCGTAAATATTCACCATATGATCAGTGCCATAATTATATAAGTCCAGATGAACCAATGTATGAAGTTGATGAAATTTATTTAATAGTTATGAGACTAGTTGCATATTTTTACTCACTTCAAAAGTTAGGTATTAAACAGCTAGTTGTTACATCTGATTCTGAATTTTTACATCAGATAGAAATCCACTCGTTTACATTATTCAATCATACTATGTATAATAATAGTAAATTTGATTTTAAAAGAGTTGGCGTATATTGTCCAGATGCAAAAGGTATTGTCCTTGTTAGAAGAGAAGTTGTAGCTGAATATAAAAGAATGGGTTATGAAGTATTAGAATTTGGTACTCCAAAAAAAGATAGACAAAGAGGAAGGAAAGATAGAAATGATCGACATAAAATTAATTAGAGAAAATAGAGAATTAGTAAAAGAAAATATTAAAAAGAAATTTCAAGATGAGAAATTACCTTTAGTTGATGAAGTATATGAACTTGATATTAAAGCTAGAAATATGCAAACTGAAGGCGATAATTTAAAGGCTGAAAAAAATAAATTAAGTAAAGAAATTGGTATTTTAATGAAAGATGGTAATAAATCTGGAGCTGATGAAGCGAAAGAAAAAATTGCATCTATGAGTGCTAGAATTGCTGAAATTGATGAGGAATTACCTCAAATTCAAGAAGATATTAAGAAAAAAATGATGGTTATTCCTCAAATAATTGATGCATCTGTTCCAATTGGTAAAGATGATTCTGAAAATGTTGAAGTTCAAAAATTTGGTGACCCAGTTGTTCCAAGTTATGAAATTCCACATCATGCGGATATTCTTGCAAGACTTGGTGGACTTGATAAAGAATCTGCTGGTCGTACATCAGGAGAAGGATTTTATTTTCTACTTGGTGATATAGCTAGACTTCATGAAGCTATGATAGCTTATGGACGTGATTATATGATTGATCATGGATTTACATATGCTATACCTCCATTTATGATTAGAAGTGATGTTGTAAATGGTGTTATGAGTTTTGCAGAAATGGAAGCTATGATGTATAAAATCGAAGGAGAAGATTTATACTTAATTGGTACTAGTGAACACTCAATGATTGGTAGATTTAAAGGTCAAATGTTAAAACCTACTGATCTACCAGTTAGTTTAACTGGATATTCACCTTGTTTTAGAAAAGAAGGTGGAGCACATGGCCTTGAAGAAAGAGGACTATATCGTGTTCATCAATTTGAAAAACAAGAAATGATTGTTATATGTAAACCAGAAGAAGCAATGTCTTGGTATGAAAAAATGTGGAAATGTACTGTTGAAATATTTAGAAATATGGACATTCCAGTAAGACAACTTGAGTGTTGTAGTGGTGATTTAGCTGACTTAAAAGTTAAATCTTGTGATATTGAGGCATGGAGTCCTAGACAAAAAACATATTTTGAAGTTGGATCTTGTTCTACTTTAGGTGATGCTCAATCTAGAAGACTTGGCATTAGAGTTAAAGGTGACGAGGGAACATATTATCCTCATACTTTAAATAATACTGTTGTTGCAACGCCAAGAGGTTTAATTGCTTTACTTGAAAATAATTATAATGAAGATGGATCTGTAAATGTTCCAAAAGTATTAAGACCATATATGGGTGGAATAGAAAAAATAGAACCAATTAAATAAATGAACTAAATATGTATAGTAACTGCTCGACAGTACTATACATATTTTTTTACATTATTTTATTGAACTTTACTTTTTTATATATTATAATTAATTCAAGATAGAAAGAGGATATGGAGGAAATTTGATGAAAAAATATTTATTATTTTTAATTATGTTTGCAATGATGTTTATTGCAATTGGAAAAGTATCTGCAGCTGATGCTATTATGATTACACCAGATGTTTATGATACTTATACTGGAGAAGCTGATAGTAAATCTAAATTAACATTTAATTTTACTGCTGATTATAACGCTGATTCAGAAATTGTTGTTTCTTTTACACAACAAGCTGGAGTTGATCATTTTACTTTAGATTTTATAGAGTCAACTCAATTTGAAGTTGTAAAAGGTAAAACTCAAGTTGAAGGAACAACAGATCAATTTTATGCAGTATTAAAACTTAAAAGTGCTGTTACTGCAGGTACTAATTTAGAGTTTACTGATATTTATGTATATCATAAAGAAGGTGCTTCAGAAAACTGTGAAGTTGGTGTATCAGCAGCCATCAAAAATGATGAAAAGACTTGTGCTGATTCAGTACCAGAAAACAATATCTATTATAATGATTTAGGAGAAACAATTTCTGCTGAACAATATGATTATGAATGTTTACCTCATGTTTGTGGTATTGTAAAAGTTGGAGAAACAACTCATTATTTTGATAATGAAGGTAAAGAAGTTTCAACTGAAGAAGAAATGTTAGCTTCATGTAAATGTCGTTATGATTCTAAAACTGATAAATATTATGATTTAGAAAATAAAGAAATTTCTAAAGAAGAATATGAAAAGATTTGTTTATGTAGAACTGAAGATGGAAAAGACGGTAAAATTTATTATTGTAAAAAAGGTGAAGTTTGTACTGCTGAGGAATTTGAAAATCAATGTCCTCCAGATGTAACAACTGGTGCATCTATTCCATATGCTGCTATTATAAGTGGAACTGTTCTTGCAGGTATTTGTGTAGTAGTTGCTTCTAAACGTAACAAATTTAAAAGAATATAATTAAAAAAAATAAAGAATAAGATTTAAATCTTATTCTTTTTTTGTTATAATCTTTTTATGTTTTAAAGAGGTGATTATATATGAAGTTACCAAATTTATCAGATGCAAGAAAAAGAACTGATAAGAAAACTGAATATATTTATTTAGATAAAGAATATGATAAGTCTATTTTTAAGGGTAAAAAGTATTTTATTAAGACTTATGGATGTCAAATGAATGTTCATGATAGTGAGGAAATATCAGCACATTTAGAAAATATTGGTTTTTCTAAAGTTGAAGAAATGGAAGATGCTGATATTGTCATTTTAAATACATGCGCTATAAGAGAAAATGCTCATGATAAACTATTTGGCTTTTTAGGAAGATGTAAACATGTTAAAACAACAAGTAATCCAAATTTAATTATTGCTATTTGTGGATGTATGGCTCAAGAAGAAAGTGTATGTAGTACTATAAAGGAAAAATATCCGTATGTAGATTTAGTTTTTGGTACACATAATATATGTGATTTAGAAGAACTATTAATTAATAAATCTGAAAAACAAAATATAGAAGTTTTATCTTGTGAAGGTAATGTATACGAAAATATTAAATATAAGAGAGATTCTAAATTTAAAGCTTGGGTTAATATTCAGTATGGCTGCGATAAATTTTGTACATATTGTATTGTTCCATATACAAGAGGAAAGCAAAGAAGTAGAAAATCAGCTGACATATTAAAGGAAGTAGAGGAACTTGTAAAAGATGGATATAAAGAAGTAACTTTACTTGGACAAAACGTTAATGCTTATGGAAAAGATTTAGATGGCGAATTATCTTTTGCTGAACTTCTTCAAAAAGTTGCTGATACAAAAATTGAAAGAGTTAGATTTGTAACTTCACATCCTTGGGATTTTACTGATGAAATGATTGATGTAATAGTAAATAATGATAATGTAATGAACTATATTCATTTGCCACTTCAATCAGGATCAGATAGAATTTTAAAACTAATGGGTAGACGTTATACTAAAGATGAATATATTAAATTATTTAATAAGATCAAAGATAAAGTTAAAGGTGCATCTATAACTACTGATATTATTGTAGGTTTTCCTAATGAATCAGAAGAAGATTTTAAAGAAACTTTAGATGTTGTAAACATATGCAAGTTTGATAGTGCATTTACATTTATTTATTCACCTAGAGAGGGAACTCCAGCAGCTAAGATGGATGATAAGATTTCTTTAGAAGAAAAAGAAAAAAGACTTTATGAACTTAATGAATTAATAAATAATTATTCACTAATGAATAATAAGAAATATGTTGATAGAGTTGAGAAAGTACTTGTTGAAGGAATTAATGAAAAAGATTCATCAAAATTATTTGGTTATACAGAGACAATGAAACTAGTAAACTTTGAGGGTTCACAAGATTTAATAGGACAAATAGTAGATGTTCAAATAACAGAAGCTAAAAGTTTTAGTTTAGATGGTAAATTAAAAAGGTAAGAGTTATTTCTTACCTTTTTTTAATTTACTAATATTTGTACTAACAAGTGCTAATATCATAGCAATTAATATTGCAATGATATCATAGAATTTGTTAATGTTATCTAAGAAAGTATTCTTTTCTTTTTTTATTGTATGTTTAGTTTTTTTAACTTTGTTTTTAGCTTTATCATTATTCCAAATGTTAAGCTTATTTAATTTTGCATAATTTTCAAATTCGATTAGTTCAGATGTATATTTATAGTCACTATATAAATATGCAACTTTAGCATATCCATTTTTAACTATTTCATTTTGAACTAATTTTTTATCTGCCCAAATCCAAGCAATGTCTCTTTCGTATTTATCTTTTTTATCTGATTTTGGATCATATTCTATATATATTTTTTTTGCATTTGTTAATAGCTCACAAGTAAACTCTTTAGCTTCATTTGCATATAATTCGTTTTTATCTATTTCTGGTGAATCTATTGCAATAAATCTGACTTTTTCTTTCTTTTTATCTATTATTAAACTTGCTGTATCTCCATCAATACATTTATCTAGCTTTACTTCAATTTTTTTAGCGTATGTAATTGTTGGAAATAATAAAAGAGTAATAATAATTAACATTTTTTTCATTATATCAATTCTTTCACGAAACTATTATAACACAAAGTGTGTTATAATAAAGGTGTAAAAAAAGGAAGTTGATTTATATGATTACTGAAGAAGCAAAAGCACACATGAAACCGTTTTTGGTTTTAATGATTATTGGTGTATTAATTTTTATAGTTGGTGTAGCAATATCAATTAATTATATATTTATATATCCAAAGAGCAAGGGGAAAGTAGAAGCTGTTATTACAGATATCTCACATGATACTACGACAGTTAATTATGAGGTTAATGGTAGAATCTATAAGAAGGTTTATACTGTATATTCTTCAAATTATTATGTTGGAAAAAAAGTAAATGTGTTGTATAATAAGGCACATCCACAGAAATCTATGATTTCTAGTTTTAGGTATTTATCATTAATAGGACCTGGAATTGGAATAATATTTTTAGGTGTTAGTGGAATAGGACTTTTATTTATATATCAAAAATACTATAGAATTTAATTTGCATTATTTAGGGGGATATAGAAATGCTATCTGATAAAGTTGATGAAATAAGATATCAATTAGAATGTTTATTTGCAAAAGTGCTTCAAGCTACTGTTTTAAAAAATTACATAGAAAACATGTACTATTATGAAATGAAGCATGCAGAGCAAGACGAACCAAAAAGAATAAGATAATAAAAAAAGATAATCTATAATGATTATCTTTTTTTTACTTAATTGGTAGCGACGGTGTGATTCGAACACACGACCTGCCGGGTATGAACCGGATGCTCTAGCCAGCTGAGCTACATCGCCATTTCTTTGCTTGATAATATGAATTATAGCAAAAAAAAATTAAGAATACAACAATTTTCTTTCTCTAATTCTTGATATATTCAGTTAAATAAAGTAAAATTAAGAAAGTGAGGTAGGAAATATATGAACAAAGATCAAAAAACATTAATAATAATTATTGCAATAATTGCTGTATTTGCAACTGCGTTTGGTATATATGCGTACAAACATAATAAAAAAGAAAATTGTCGCATTAAAGAAACTGATGCTGTAAAATTTAAAAAAGAATATGAAGAATATAATGGTAAAAAATATGATAATTCTGATATTGAATATTTTACTGTTAAATTATCTAATAAAAATTTATTTAAATATGT